>JBAXDW010000121.1:0-5324 GCA_037140755.1 Methanobacteriota archaeon | reverse complement strand
GTTGCTCTGCTACCGCTTGGTTATCCTGATGAGGCTCCTGCTCCGCGAGAGAGACGCACTATCGAAGAGATTATTCTCGAGTGAAACGCTGCACTGCAGATCACAACGTCTATTGCCAGATAGCTGTTAGTCGCAAAAAGTCGGTCGGTTTTGATGGTCCCGAGCGGGCTAGGGCGCTAGAAGCAGCTACCGTCCGCTCATTCGTGCCGAAGAGACTTGCCAGCGATGTGCCTTGGGGGTTCAGACCCCTCTGCTGATAGCGAGTGCGACGATGTCTGCAGCAACGGCGTTTGGATAGCCGATCGGCGCTTTCGCAGTCTATTTTTTTAAACGCAACTCTCTTTACGGTCCTGTGTCTAAGTAATTGCTTAACTGGCCTTATGATTGTTCATAAGTCCAGCCGTACTCGTGCTGCTGATGCGTTCGCATTCGTATCCCGTGTATAATCCGTCGCAGTTGTTGCCGTGCGCTGTCTGGAAGCCACGCGTCGTGCACACGGTCTTGCAGGTACTAGTACGCTTCCCACGAACGCGAGCACTTACGTAGCAGCTTTTCGGCTGCCATATCGGCATAGTCGTTTTTGTAATCCGCTAGTTGCACTACAAGGTCATCGACTTCCACGCAATCGCTGTTCATAGCAGAAAACGAGTTTTGAATCTGGATATTTATTCTCTGAGAGCGGCGCGCAAGTAGTTTGAATCTCACCGTTTGCGAATCTCGTCGACTCACGCAGCGGTGTGACACAGACACGCTGTCACGCTTTTCCACGAAATCGCTGCCTCACGCGGCCTTATGAAACGACTCAGTGTAGTCTGGATCGGAGATGAGCGTGATGGCAACCAACGCAACGACCATAAAAAACGGAGCCTGCCTCTACGGCCTCAGCTACGGATGTGTGAACACCGCAAACGATCCGAATTGTAACAAGTGCGCAGAGCGCATCGCCGACGCGGTGAACAACGTGCTTCGCCCCCGGTAATAAATTAAATGAAATAACGCTGTAGCCCTCGCAACAAGCGTCTTCTTTTTTGATTAGCGAATGCGGCACGGCTGCAATAAGCTCTCTTAGAAATAGACTTAACCACGCTTTTCAACGGTTTTAGGGCCCTCTTGCTTGCATTTTAAGAAATTTCTGAACGGAAGCACCAAAACTGAGCGACAAACTGTGAAAGCGCGTAGGTGCTACCCCACAGGCTATCGATTTTCAGCACTTTTGGGATACATCTAGTGTAGGTTCAAACTAAGCGAGAGCGTGCTCGGCCAAGCTATCGTCAGCTGGTTACGGAGGTGATGTTAAGTATTGAAAGTCGCCGACCCAAACAAGTTGATCGATCAGTACAATCTGTTTGCTTGGAGCTCCTAAACCATTGCCAGTAGTATAGATGGCGTAGGCAGTCGTCGCGTTCCCTTTTGCGCGCTGGATCGCTTCGGGACTGAATTTGCTCGGATACGACGTTGCTACTAATCGATAACCAGCGTTGTGACCGTTGACGTATGTCGTGGCTTCATCAGGAGAACCAAACCTCATGAGGGTGACGTTCTCACTATAAGTGATGTTTGCTGCGCTGGTGCTAGATGAGGCATCCGTCCACGCATCTTGAATCTGAGCAGAGGTTCCGTTTATCAGCGTTACAAGCCATGCGGTTAAGTTATTTGGGTGCTCGCTCTTCAACGTGGTATTGTAATTCTCGATGGATTGCGCAAGTTGCGCATTAGGTGGTGTCGCTGGGGCGGTCGTGGTCGTCTTCGTGCAACCGGTCACGGACAGCGACGCTATAATAAGAAGTGCGACAATCGCTGCTAGCTTCTTTGCCATGCATTCTACCTTCGTTAACGTACGATGTTGCTCGAAAGCAATCAAATAACTTAAATGAACGAGAAGAGGCTTAAGCCTTTCTAATTCAACTAACCCAGCAAGAGCCATCGTGCGCGCTGTGAAGCGCGATATAGCTATGCGCGTCGTTTGGTAGGGTGGTATCAGCGCTTGAGGGTTACGATCCGTAACAAATACCCGAGAAAGACCCGCTGCGTTCGTGCAACTCGTGATAGCACAGCTTCAGTCGAATAGAACGTCGTTTTGACCATCTCCATTTCGCTGTGCGGCGAGTAGAACGCATAAATGGGAATTCCTATCGCGATAGTAACGAGCCCAAAGACAACCGTTATTATGCCGCTTTCGAATATCAGAAGTGCAGATAAGAGTATGCCGGCAATAGGAATGAACGTCCCTGTCATTTTTTTAATAAGAGTGCGGCCGGCTTTAAGCCGTCCCTGCTTTCGCAGCGTGAGAACTACAGCGCAGGTGATGAGATATACGAAAGCAAGGTTGAAGGTCGAAAAGAGGATCAGCTGACTAAGTCCTCCGAATAGCGAAAGGCCAAGCGCGAGAATTGCTTGAGCTATCAGGCTCATATAAGGCGTGCCGTACTTTGCGTGGAGGTTGCTAAACAAACGTGGGAACAGGCCGTCGAGTGAGATGGCGTAGGATAGTCGGGATGTCGAAAACGTGCCGGATTCATCAGACCCCGAGACTGAGATAAGCGCGCCGATTCCAAGTATCAGGCCACCTACAAGTGCGAGCGTAGGCGTTTGTGAAAAAATGACGCTCCCGGCAGTGGCGAGCGGTGCAGTATCGAACGAGAGCGACGTCCAGTTAACAACGCCAACAATGATGAAGTTCGTCAACAGGTAGAATAGCGTAACGATGGTCATTCCGACAATGATCGCTTTGGGTATGGTGCGTGTCGGATTTTCGACCTCGTTCGACGGTATGGCCGCGAGCTCAAACCCCGCATACGCCCAAAAGATCAAAACGAGCGCTTGACTAAAGTGGCTGAAACCGAGCGGGGCAAAGGGCACGAAGTTAGCGCTCGTTTGCGCGGGATTGAACGCCATATAGATAAGCCCGGCGACGATCAACGGGAGCAGTGGGCGTAGCTTCGCAATCGTGAGAACGTCATTTGCCCGTCCCGCGAGCTTCGTTCCCCGGATGTTCACGTAGGTTATAGACGCGATGAAGAGCAGCTTGATTATCGCCCCTTCTGCAACGGTAAGCGAGGGAAAGAAGAAGCTGAGGTATCTCCCCACACCTCCCGCGCGTAAGCGTATGCCCCTCCGACCTTCGGTACGAGCGTTGCGCATTCGGCAAAGTTGAGCGCTATGATAATAGCGATCACTCCGGCGGCAATCCATGCAACAAGGCTTGCGGGCCCGAGATATTGGCTTCCTAAGGAGGCAACAACGTAAATATCAGCGCCGACGACGGCCCCGACGAGTAAATTGGTGACATCAAAAAAATTGAGCTTTTTGAACGTTGTGTTTGGTTGCATGCATGAAGTCTAGGTGCGAACCCAATCGGTGACCTGCGCGGTTAAGTACGGATAAGTTGGAATCGACACTTCGCAATCATTACTTTTCAGTTCCGCAATAAGTGCTTTTAAGGTCTCCATCTGCAAGTCCTCCCATGACATTTCATATGTGCACGATGGGATATCTGATTCCATAGCCGAGTTCGCGTGCGCAGCCACGTTCACGTTTGCCAAACGGCGTGAGAAATTGCTGAAGTCATCACCGTCTATGACGGCGAGGTCCATCACATCGAAAATTGTGTGCATTGATTTTCCTTACGGGCATGTGTCTCTGTGGCCTACATAGCCCCCACTCCGCCAGTGAGCACTACTCATGCGCTTGGCTCGTTTCTCGCATGCTCTGCCACGTGCGTGATGACATCCGCGACCGTTTTTAGTGTAAGAAAGAGGAGTAGGGCTGCTTGGTCAATGAGGAAAATACCGAGTATTAGTGTGAGCTGCATCGGAATGATTCGCGCATATGGGGAGAACATTACCCTGCCGATGTTCTGCATCCGTCCGCGTTCGCTCTCCCGGTTGTGCAAATACGAGTACAGGTGGCTTGCAAAAAATAAGGCAACGCTAGCGAGAATGAAATAAGCGGTTCCTACAGCCGCGTTGTACGATGGCACCTCCCAGAACCCGATACACGTGAAAACGACGAGAAAGACGAAGTACACTAAATGAAAAAGCCCGTAGTGAAGAGCGAAGAACACCGCCGTCTGTCGTTTTGCCCCTTCCGTCGGGGCAACTGGTTTACCGTTTACGTAGAAACCGTTTGTGGAAAAACGCGTCAAGTCTAAGATCTTGAACACGTTAAACACGCCGATGATGACGCTTTGCGCCCAGTAAATCCATAGTAGTGTAATGAGATTCCAGTGTTCGATAATGGCGAAGGCAATGACGATGACGTTGGAAATGAGAAGAGCGAGCGTTGACGGGTCGAGGAGCGCGCGCTTCCAGTGAGACGATGTGCCTCCCGTGTGTCGTGTTCGCCCGGCGTGGCCTGCTTCGCTCACTAGATGAGCCGGCCTACTATGGCTGACTACGCTTGTGAAATTGCTAGACGAATAAGCTGCGCTCAACCCTAGACCACATTGCCCGCAAAATCTGGCGTGCTGAGTCACAGGGGCGCCACAGGCTTGGCAGTAACGTTTGTTCATCCCAATACGCCCCTTCGGTTGACGTTACCGCCCCACTCTGATCGCCGTTGAGGCGATCACGGGTCTTGGTCTGTTCTAGGATTCTGTCCATATTCAACGCTTCTGTCGCCTTTAAACGTTGAGTTCCCGTAATGCGCCTGCGAACATGAACAGTGCTTACAACACTGAGGGGGGGGCGGTTTCACCCTAGCGTGAATGAGTTCATTATCGACCGTGCCTGCGGCAAGTACCTATCATAATCCTTCGCGAGGGCTTTATATGTAAGCGTATAAACACGTGCGTTCCTGATCGTCCAAGTCTGGTTCACCTTAAGCGTCTCTTCTCGAACGGTATTGTCGTCGTAATAGACAAGAAGGGTACTTCTGTAGATCGTGCGAAATGCGGCATGCCCGCTCAAAGTCGTGAGTTCTTTTGAGAGCACTTTGAGTTCTTTGCTAGTGCTTGTTATGGCATCTGCATATCGCTCAGTAACCGTATCGAGCGTCGTACGCTCATTGAAGCTTTCATCCGTGCTGACGGTGACGGCATCGACCGGTGTGTCATCGGCGAGGTATATATAGAGTTTTAGTGAAATTGAGGCGCTCTGGTCTATTTTACACCGCGTTGGGTACGTTATCTTAAATCCAGTATCACTTTCAAAAATAGTATTAGCTCCCGCTCCTGCGAATACCAACATAGCAGCAATCAAGTGTTGCAGATCCAACAAAACACTTCCTTTCGCTTTAACGTCGCGTTATCTAAAGAGACGCCGCATTGAAGGTGACTACTCCCCCAGCTCTCGCAAGGGGCTTCTATCGGTTTTACGAACAGACGC
>JBAXDW010000120.1:0-5379 GCA_037140755.1 Methanobacteriota archaeon | reverse complement strand
TTGACAATCCCGCATCTAACAGGGATAGACTCAATCTCTTCTTTCAATTTCGCCAGCTGCGTCGTGTCAAACGTATTATTCTCGCTAACGTTTTGGTACGCTGCTTCATAGAGCGTGACGTTTCGGATGTCATGGCCGCCAAATCCGATGTCTTCAAGTCGAACAAGATTTAGTCGGGAGAAACTCGCATCCTCAGAAGGTATGCCGTTAGCGGCGCATAAACCCCGCTTAATAGCAAGAACGCCGACAAGTGTCGTTGTAGCGACAGCACCCTTGATCCCTATTAACCATACCTTCATCTTAGTCGAATCTTCCCTCAATCTATAAAAAATCTTTTAAAAAAACAACGTAGGGGATCAATCGCGATATTTCGCGGTTTCTACGTCGCTTATACGCAGTTGCGAATATGTGTAGGTGGCGCAAACCCTAAAAAAAAGGTAACAGTCGAGATACTTTGCCTGCTTAGTAGATAAGCGCCTACCGTATCAACCTAGCTTTCTTTCTTCTTTTTGTCTTCAGAAACAAAGACGTGCTCGGGTTTTTTCTCTTCTGGTTCGCAGATGCCTTCGGTGTCAGGGCCGAGGTCGCACACTTCGAGCTTGTTGATCTTGTCCATATCTTGTTCATGCTCGTAGTTTGCGTTGTAGGCATCGGTATCAGGGGCGTTTAGAGTTCCCGTCTTGATGTCTTTCTTAAACTTGTACTCTTCTTTTTTCTCTTCGGCCATCGAGTATCACCGCTTTCACATTAGTGCGGGTTCTATTAATCAGTATCGGTTAAGCTGCAAACGTTGCACCTGACGAAATTCGTTTGATGAGCTGCTTAAAGGATTCAAAGCGTAACGTCCCTCTTATTACATTCTGTGAATATTTTGATAGCCGCGTATAGCGCGATTAGTGACATAAATTTTCGCGTTTTAGCTCAGCGAATCATAAGTTTTGTACATACAACAAACATGTTTGAGGAGATGGTTCAATATCTAGTTTCGAGCCTTTGAGAATCAACTTTGTAAGTTCGTTTCCCCCTCGGGAATGCGGGATAGCAACGTTCACTTACGATCTTACAGCAAAGATCTCTAGCATTGCTCACAACGTAACGTGGAGCGTAAGCGCTATTCAAGAGTGCAAAAAACTGTTTTTAAGTAATACTCCTCTCCGAACCCAAGCGGCGCAGTTGAGCAAAAAGGAGTTTGTCCGAAGCAAGCGCTTTGTCTCCAAAACGTTTAATGTCATTAAAGACTGCAACACGGAAAGTTATGTGGCAGCTGCTAGTAAGATAAACAACTCAAAAATTGATGTTGTTAATATTCAGCACGAGTTTGGACTTTACAGAGGCGACTTCGGTAGCTATATTTTGGAATTCATGCGACGGGTAAGAAAACCAATAGTAACTACTCTGCACACGGTCTTGCCAAATCCTCCGCTTGGAATGAAGAACGTTGTAAGAGACATTTACGCGCTCTCAGATAGGGTTGCCGTGTCAGCAAACGCAGGGATTGAGCTGCTAAGAGACACGTATGGCTTAAACAAGAAAAAACTCACGCTCATTCCGCACGGGGTGCCATCAGTGCCTTTTGTTGATACAACGTTGCCGAAAAAGCGCTTGCGTTTGTCAGGCAAGTTCGTTATCGCCAGCTACGGTTTAATTAATCCAGATAAGGGGATTGAAAACGTTATTGAGGCTTTGCCGTCAGTCATTGAGGCAAACCCAAACAAAGACATAATCTACATGGTCGTTGGAGCGCCCTACCCCGCACTCGACCAAAAAGTGCGACAGAGATACAGGGAAAAGCTTGACAGCCTCGTAAATAGGCTTGGACTTGCTCGCAACGTCGTGTTTGTGGAACGCTTCCTGTCAAATAGAGAGATGATCGCGCACTTCTTAGCAACTGACATATGTGCGGTAACAAATATGAATCCCAACTAGATATCAAGCGGTGTCCTCTCCCAAGCAATGGGTTGCGGCAAGAGTATAATAGCAACGGAGTTTGCACATGCAGCAGAAGCCTTATCAAACGGGAGAGGCTTGTTGGTAAAGTTCGACTGTCCAGAGGACATCGCTGAAAAAATCAACCTTTTAATCTCCGACAACGGACTTCGAAACGCGACAAGTCGACAGGTGTATGAATACGCGCAGTCCATCACTTGGGATAAGATAGGTCGCAGATACTTGGATATCTTTTCTCAAGCAAGAGCGCCCCTCCAACCTCAAGCGTCAACGTCGGTATCGGTTCTTGCGCAACAAAGTTGGTCGTAGCAAATTGAGTTAATCTTGTGACTCAGCAATAGGTCAAGCTTTAGACCCATTCGACATAAAAGCAGAATGATCTGTATGTCTGCATAGTTTTTCTGTCGTGAGCATACTGGCTTGTTAGCTTCGCTTTTACATTAACTTAAGTTTAGCCAATGCTTCAGACGACTCTGCACAGACAGTTGTAACGTCAGTAAGCGCTTCGCTAAAACACATCCTTGCTTCGTCGAACTCCTTGAGCGTGATTCGTCCTACTGCTTCTGTGAGTTTGCGTGAGGTTCGTGAAAAGATGACTTTCGAACCAAGCACGTTCTGCGCGAGCTTTATTTCCATCATAAGTGAATTTAAATACGCATCTACGATTCTCAAACCGCCAATGAATTGATCATCTTTCAACCCAACAAGCTGTTCGAGCAGTTGATTTGCTATTGATACTTCAGACTTAAGTTTCTCTCCATACTCGAATTTTCGTATTAGGTCCTTAGGATCAGCCATACTTTGCACCGTACTGTATTATGTGGCCCGGGCTACATATATTTGATTCAAGAACGTGATTTGACGGTTAATAGGCGTACCTTGCGAAATTCTGGAGCTTGTCTGATTGAAGCATACTTCGCGCAGTCTTTGCTAGAAGCAGCACTGATAGCTTATATTTGAAATAAGACAGCTAAGGGCGCTTTTTGAGGCAATTTAGGTGCTAAGTGGACGCTATCACTTGGCGTATTTATTGAATTCGGTGTTGCGCTCAAACTGCCACCCAATGTTGAACAACAACGCTTCTTTAAGTCGATCACCAATGATTTGCATGCCGATAGGCAAACGTCCTTTTCGCCCACAGGGAATGGAAAGTGAAGGTAAGTTCGCAAGATTAACCGGAACGGTGTTAATATCTACCTTGTATAATGATAGGGGGTCCTCGATTTTCTCCCCTATCTTGAACGCAACGTAGGGCATCGTTGGTGCGATCAGTGCATCGTATTGCTGAAAAGCTTTATGAAAGTCGGCGCTAATGAGCGTCCGCGCTTTAAGCGCTTTTAGGTAGTACTTGTCATAGTATCCCGCCGACAGTGCGTATGTCCCGAGAAGCACGCGTCTTTTGACCTCTTTTCCAAATCCAGACGCTCTATTCTCTGAGAAGGTCCGATGCCACTCGTGGTCTTTTTGAACTCGATGTCCATAGATGATCCCACAATACCGAGCAAGGTTAGAAGAGGCTTCCGACATGGCCTGGATGTAGTAGGCTGAAAGCGCATATTTAAGGCTAGGCATCGACGTCTCTGCAACTCGTGCGCCTAAATCCTCAAGCACGTCTATCGCATCCCTCGTCGCGTTTTCGACTGCCGGATCTACTCCTTCGCCAAAAAAATCTAGTGGTATGCCAATCTTCATCCCAGTTATGTCGTTTGACAAAGAGGAGACACAGCGCGGCACTGGTATATCAAGCGAGGTGCTGTCTGAGGGGTCGTGGCCAGCAATAATCTCAAACAACGCGGCGCACTCTTTCACAGTCCGCGCAATGGGGCCGATCTGCTCCATTGAGTTACCGTACGAAACGAGTCCGCTTCGTGACACCCTACCATACGTTGGCTTCAAACCGACCACTCCGCAGAACGACGCGGGACATCGAATCGAACCCCCCGTATCAGAGCCTAAGGCGAGATCAGCTTCGTTCGCAGCAACGGAAGCTGCGCTGCCCCCAGAGGAGCCCCCTGGCACGCAGTTGAGATCCCAAGGATTCTTGCACGGCCCGAAGAAGCTCGTCTCTGTTGACGCGCCCATCGAAAACTCGTCCATGTTAGTTTTGCCTATTAAGACAGCACCTTCTTCGCGAAGTTTACGAATAACGAAGGCGTCGTACGGTGGGACGTAATGTTCGAGCATCTTCGAAGCGCACGTGGTTCGCAGCCCTTTGGTTGAAATGGCGTCTTTAATCCCTACCGGAATGCCAGCGAGTCGCCCATCGACTTCGCCTGAATCAGCTTCCGTAGCTTGTCGTCGCGCACCTTCATAATCAACCGTTATGAACGCGTTTAGGTCGCTGCTTTCGATTGCATCAAGCATTTTTTCGATACGTTCTCTGGGACTCATAGTATCCGGGGGCCCTTGAAATAGCCGCTATCGACTCGCGGTGCGTTCGAGAGAGCTTCTTGCTGCGATAAGCTTGGCGTCACTTCATCTGAGCGTAACACATTGTGCTCTTCTTGCTTTATCAGCTCGGCTTCAATGTCTTCGAGCGCTTCGAAATATTCAAGTATGGAATTGAATTGAATGGTAAACTCTTGCAGGTCTTCGTCGTCAAGATCGATGCAAGCGAGTCGTGCTATACGTTCAACATCTGTTTTTGTTATCATTCTGCCACTGCTATATCATGTTTTTCGGCAATTGATCGTAAATAAAGCCGTAGTGCGCCCTTGTTATTTGTTGAGGGCAGGTTTTTTTTTCGCGCTACTCTCTGCAACGTCGCACTGATCCCTGTGCCGTACTGTATCGCTTTTTTCTGCCGATAAGCTAGTTCACGCGGCATCACTTGTTCGGCCACTTTCCGTAGTACATATTTGTTAATTCCGTTGCGGAGTTTCCAAGAGCCGTCAATCGCCAATCCGAAAACGACTACCCTCGGGTCTAGATAGGGCAGGACGATGTCTAGAGAGTGAGATGCTGCTGCTAAGTTGTCTCGTTCAAGGTTATCTCTTGCAATGTTAAGTACATCAATTTCGAGTGTGCTGCGCAGCGTTTCGCTGGTAGCCGAGCTCAAACTTGCATATTTGGAATAACCTGCGAAGAGTTCATCTGCTCCCTGTCCAGTCAAAATAGATGTAAATCCTGCAGCTTCTGCCTGCTCAGAGAGGACGTACAGCGGGAGAGCGATAGCGATATCAAGGGGACTGCAACT
This sequence comes from Methanobacteriota archaeon, assembly GCA_037140755.1. GTDB lineage: Archaea > Halobacteriota > Bog-38 > Methanoflorentales > Methanoflorentaceae > Methanoflorens. The sequence continues at coordinate 236 of JBAXDW010000120.1, read as the reverse complement.
CTCAATAACTTCAATAACATGGGGTATGAGCATTTCGACGTCTCTAGCGTCCAGCTCAATGGTTTGAAGATCCACATGCAATAAGTGTGCCGCGTTTTGCGCGCTGTTCAGATCGTGCGACCCAGACAATCCTATTGCATAGTATTGGTTGTTCGTGGGGTTCACCATTAACTTGCACAGCAAAGAACTGTCGACCCCCCCCGAGAACGCAACGCCCATCTGTTCGTGAGCCATTT
>JBAXDW010000119.1:0-5404 GCA_037140755.1 Methanobacteriota archaeon | reverse complement strand
TTGAACCTTGGGACGGCCGACCAAAATCGCCCTGAATGAGTACTAAAGACATCCATCCTCACACCTTCCGACACTCGTATGCGATCCACTGTGTACGCAACGGATGGGACATCAGACGGTTACAGCAGGTGCTGGGGCATTCGAGTTTGAATGTGACAGCAGTCTACCTACAGTTTAACGACCGAGATATCAAAGAGCTTTATGATAAGACGCTGTTCTAGCTCATTGTTAAACGGAACACTATGCGAAGTCTGTAACACATAAGATGACGCCCAAAGAGCTACAGTTCACCTTAGACGAAGGAGAAGGACAAAAAATCGAGTTCAAGGAGTCTATATCGTCGCTCGATAAAGGACTTGCCGCATTTGCTACTGCTACCGGCGGCCGGATCTTCCTTGGGGTAACAGACGCAAATGAAGTAAAGGGCATCTCTGTAACGAATGAACTTAGATCTAGAGTAAAAGCTATCGCGCACAATTGTCAGCCTTCTGTCAAGATTTGATTTGAAGAAGTTGACGGGGTCAATAACGTTCTCGTCGTCAACGTGCCAGAGGGGGACGATAAACCTTATTGTTGTAGCTCTGGGTGTTATATTCGCGTATTCGCGTTGGCCCCAACTCGCAAAAGATGACCCGCAACCGGATCATGGAGTACTCCAAGACAGAAGGGAAAATCCGGTTCGATGAACTCGATAACGAAACATTCGACTACCAGAAGCACTTCGACGCGGGCAAGCTGGATTTATTTATGAAAGAAGCGGAACGTTCACATTCGCTAAGTATTCCTGAAACGCTTGTGAATTTAGACGTCGCTAAGAAGCAAAATAACGAGCTGATCTTCAACAATGCATGCGTTCTCTTTTTTGCAAAGCACCTAGAAGATATCTATCGCCACACGGAAGTCACGTGCGTCCTTTATAAGGGGCTAGACAAGGTAGAAGTTCTCGATCGCCGCGATTTTAACGAAGATATCGTCAGTATAATTGATAGCGCGATGACCTTTCTCAAACAATATATTCCCGTTCGATACGAGATGACGGGTACGCCACAACGACGAGAAATACCAGAGATCCCATACGATGCGCTTCGCGAGGCGGTTATTAACGCGGTCGTTCATCGTGATTACTTCGAGAGAGGAGCAAACGCGACGTCAGGATCACCCTTTTGCAGGGGTGCGGCGCTGTGCCGCCCAATATGATCTGCAGAGCCTCGATGTCCGGTTACCTCTCCGATAGCATAAACGGCAATGGGCTGGTGAACAGGTTTGTATATATCGTGTTCAAGTCGGCGATGTGGGGCTCGGATGACGGGGGGACTGATGGCGTACATACACAATCACTCGGGGTATATCACTCGGGGTATACTACACATATTGGAGACCCGGTTATTGGGCTGATTCTCTCTATTATGTTAAGGCCGAGTTCAGTGGTGATGTGTGGTATAACTCAGCGCAGACCGAATGGGTCTTTGCCCAGTTGAAGTGACTCGTATTAATCGTAACTGAATGAGCAATGGTTGCAGCCATTTTAGCCGTATGCAGCTTTTGCTTCGTCGTTTCGTCCACTGTTCTTAGCAAATGATCGAAGCGCATCCAAACTGTTCAAAATCGCAACCGTTACAGATGAAGAAGATCACCTACAGAGTGAAAGTGCTTATCGCACATCCGCCTTGTCGCGTGCCGGCCGTCCGTGTTCGACGTGAACGCCACGTCACCCAACCGTCTTACACTGAAACGATTCGCCACGTCCTACGTTGTTTAGAGCTCTCGACAAACAACAAATAATTAAAATTGTTTTAATTTATAGAGATATATTAATACAAATATCTGAAACATAAAACGGTGAGAAGGCCATATTCACACATGCTCAGCTGATCCTCACCACACAACTGCATGCCCCAGCCAAGGCACGCATGTGGTTCATTTTTGGTATACTTTTGGTACGCTTTTAGCACGGTTTTTACTCGCTACGGATCACACCAAATAACCCGTTGGTGCGTACGTCACCCACTCGTTCGTGTACGGGCATCGTACCTCATTTTCTCTAACTGTACAAACGCATCCGCAATTATTCTCGCTATTGGTGCCGGTAATGGAGATAGATGATATCAATACCAACGCGTTCTTCAGACATGTACGACAAGGGGGCCCCTTGTAAACGTCAACGTTCTTTTCACGCGACATAGCGCTCCAACGTCTACTCCCAGACGCGGGCTAAAGCGTGGTTGCGCCAATAATTCCCCGTGAAAAAAGGTATATGCCGACCAAAAAGAACACGGCTGCCATCAGCTGCCCGCCGTGTTTTCGCAAGAAACGAATAACCGGACCGAGGTATTGGTCAAAATGCCCCGGGGTTATGAGGAAGATTGCCAACGGCCCCCACAACCAACACAATGTAATAACTATGACGAGGATGAAGGCGATCGCTTTATCAAACGGGGGCACCAAAGCGACCCCAATGTCCTTACTCGCCGCAAGCGCTGGAAGCGATGAGAAGATGTTACCAACGCCAAACAGCGCCCCCCCTAACACAACTGTCGCAGCGCGGATCGTTTTTACGCTGGCTCCCTTTATTTCCTTTTTCTTCAGGAGCTCGCGGACACTTGCGTAAAGGAGGAGGAGGCCTAGGATGATATCTATGGCCACCGTAGTCAACGAGGGCTTGCCACCGCTGGTCGTCAAGCTACCCACAGCAAGAAACACCAAACAGATCAGAGAGAACACGATACCGAACGTCGCGACAAACAAAACACCATTTCTCGCACGGTGCCCACTGCCGCTGAGCACTTCCATGACGGTGATAACGGCGACCGGGCTGATCATGGACGCGATGGCCAAGGGGATCACCAGCACCAGCAGTTGTGATAAATCAGTCACGGCTTGAACCTCAGTCTACTTCAGGACTCGTAAAGCACTGTTCTTTGTTAACGTGTTGTTCTTGAACGTAAAGATTCCGATTAGCTCGCACGCGGTCTTCCTATACCTATACGCACTGCGCGACATTCTTCGGCGGTTGAAAGAAGAAGGAAGAGCAAAGACCGCTCAATTGCTCTAAAGCGTTTATTTTTTGATTATTTGAACAGTATAACACAGTTTCTGGAGCCACACTTAAATCGAAGCCTTTATCGTATCTTCTAACACGTCCTAGGCGTCAAAGACGTTTTACGAGGTCGGGAATCATGCGCGTATACAAAATCGTCTCCTTTTCTGTAGTAATCCTCCTCATTGCCGTGTTGTTTGCAGGCGTTGCAACCGTTCCTGTAGTAGCTCAGTACGATGCGATGCAGTTCCACTACAACGCTCAGCGCACCGGTGATTTCAGTCCGGTGGCGGGGAACACAACTCCAAACAACGTACAGACGTGGGATTACACGACCGGATACAAAGGAGGCGACACTGATGTTTATTGGTTGAAGGGTATTGAATCCTCACCCGCCGTCGCCAACGGGACCGTCTATGTCGGAAGCTATGATGGCAAGGTCTACGCCTTGGACGCTGCTACTGGCGCCAAGGTTTGGCAATTCACGACCAGAAACTGGGTTCGCTCCTCCCCCGCCGTTACTAACGGTACCGTCTACGTGGGGAGCGATGACCACAACGTCTACGCCCTTAACGCCACCAGCGGCACCCAGCTCTGGAGCTTCCCGACCGGAGGCGCCGTGTTTTCTTCCCCCGCCGTCATCAACGGCGTGGTCTACGTGGGGAGCGATGACTACAGCGTCTACGCCCTCAACGCCACCAGCGTCACCCAGCTCTGGACATTCAAGCCCGGAAACAGGAGCGTAAACTTCTTTTTTGACTCTTCCCCCGCCGTTGCTAACGGCACCGTCTACATCGGGAGCGGGGATGACAACGTCTACGCCCTCAACGCCCAGACCGGCGTCAAGCTGTGGAACTTCTCGACCGGATACATGGTTTACTCCTCACCCGCTGTCGTCGACGGCGTGGTCTACGTGGGGAGCGATGACCACAACGTCTACGCCCTCAACGCCCAGAGCGGCGTCAAGCTGTGGAGCTACAAGACCGGGGACAGCGTGCGCTCCTCGCCCACCATCGTCAACGGTACCGTCTACGTCGGGAGCTACGATGGCAACGTCTACGCCCTCAAAGCCCTGACTGGCGACAAGATATGGGACTTCACGGCCGGAGACAGTGTTTACTCCTCACCCGCCGTCGCCAACGGCACCGTCTACATTGGGAGCGATGATGGCAAGGTTTACGCCTTAGACGCTGCTACTGGCGTCAAGGTCTGGCAATTCACGACAGGACACTGGGTTCGCTCCTCACCCGCCGTCGTCAACGGCACCGTTTACATCGGGAGCAATGATCACAAGTACGCCATCGGCAACCCATCCGCTTCTGCGGCTAATAGTGGAAGCCCGATGCCCGGCTTCGAGGTCGTGTTCGCTTTTGTTGGACTCGTAATTGCCGCTTACGTAGTGAGGAGGAGGAGCTAACTCCATCCAACTTCATTCTTAGGAATCCTGAAGGGGCTCCGCCGGACAACGCACCTACTACGCCACATTCGCTGGTGACACGTGGTATAAGGCATCAACGAGCGCGGTTGTGACATACGCGTGCATTAGTTTCAGACCGAAGCCTTTATCGTATCATCTGACACGTTCTAGGCGTAAACGAACATTGCAAGAGGCACGCATACAAAATCGTCCCGCGTTGATTGGAGCTGCCTGATGTAGTACCGTCAAAGGTGATGTCGTATGTCAATATCAACAAAAGCATTATCACTCCTGCTGGGGGCGCTCATGCTGCTCTCCCTCTTCTCTCTTGTCGCTACGGTGAACGTCGCCGCGAGCGATCCCAGTCCACCGTCTGCCCCCGTGCGTCTTGTGTTCATCCACCACTCGACGGGGGAGGATTGGTTACGCGACAGCCACGGGGGGCTTGGTATTGCATTGCGCAACAATCGCTACTACGTGAGCGATACAAACTACGGCTGGCCCTATGGTAATTATGATATTGGGAGCTCCACCGATATCGGAAACTGGTGGGACTGGTTCAGAGGGCCTAACAGCGCCACCTACCTCAGAGACCTGTACTCAACCTCGACGCAAACTCCTGACGTCTACTCCCGTCTTGCCACGAAGCCCGCGGGTTCAAATCAGGTGATCATGTTCAAATCATGCTTCCCGAACTCGGCCCTGCAGGGAAACGCGAACGACCCTATACCTTCAATCAACTCCAACCCCCTGGTCGGACAGGTTAGCAGCTCCCCGTACCACACCGTTGCCAACGCGAAGGGCATCTACATAGATCTCCTCAACTACTTTAAAACGCGGCAGGATAAACTATTCATCGTCGTTACCGCGCCCCCGTTGATTGACGGCACCTATTCGAGCAATGCGCGCGCCTTCAACCAATGGTTGACAAACGATTATCTCAAGAATTA
>JBAXDW010000118.1:0-5405 GCA_037140755.1 Methanobacteriota archaeon | reverse complement strand
GCATTATTGTGATATTAGTCCTCCAGAAGACCTCAAAGAGCGGCGACATGGAGCAAAACAAGAACAGTCCAACGACCTTGCCTGATAAGCTTACCCCAAGCCGTTCCAAAACGGCAAGGAGCATGATAGAGGCAAGGATGCCCACGATCGGTCCGAACCAAACCGCCGTGTCGACCACTGAGACGTTGCCAATTATGGAGAACGATCCTGTCATGAACTCGAAGCTCCGCTCGCGGATCCAGTCGCCGCTGCCGCCTGCCAAGAATGAGGGTACTCCTGTGAAACCCGTATGGACGAAATAGCTCGCGCGCGTCGCCCAGTAGAGTGGATCAAAGTAGGGAGTCGTGCCGACCGTCAACGGGTACCAAAGTCGCGTCAGGGCTCCAAAGAGGAGCATCGCGACGATGACAATGGTCTCGGGCTTGAACAATGAATTGACGTTGATCAATGCCACATCGCGTTTCAAGGCAAGGCTAAAAACGAACATAAGCGTCGTCCACAGGAAGAGTGGCCCAACGATGGTGAGAAGATTCCCCGGGATCTGCAGGGTTGTGTAGACGACTTCGAGGACGGCGAGGAGCACGAAGCTAAAGCCAATCGCCGTCCCTACCCTGCCGGCGACGCTTTGTCCGGTGAGAAGGGCGAGCGACGTAAAATATCCGGGGAAAAAGAAGAGAATTGCCCCGGCACAGAAGGCCTGAACCGGCCCCCCAACCGGAACGATAACCGGTATACATAACGCGAGGAAAAACAAATAGGCGAGACTAGGGCGCCCAAGGCTCTGTACGTTCATATTTGGGCCTTCTATACTTGTACGATTATATATGTTTTATCAAGCATGAGGTTTTAAACGTCTAGCGCGTGCGGCGGGTTTGACGCGTTCAATTAGGGGTTTTGGGCCGCCAGTCGGTAGCCTGCGAGACCGTCGAACGAACGCGTTCACTTTTGGTGTAATCCTCTGGCGCTAATGGGAAAGCAACGAGTTCGAGATGAGTACCAGTAGAAGGATATTCAAAAATACCGCAGTTTTGGCTTCTGCGGATATATTTAGTCGTCTGATACGCTTTGCGCTCGCCATCGCTATTGCTCGAACGCTCGGCCCTGCGGGGTACGGCATATATGCGTTTGCCTTCTCGTTTGCGGAGGTCTATGGTGTCCTCTCGGATTTTGGCATGAGCAACCTCATCATCCGTGATACGTCACGAGAAAAGAAGTATCTCGCTCGCTACGTTGGAAATATCGTTTTAATTGAAACGGTAATTTCTGCGATCGCTTATGGGTTCTTGTTCCTCCTTGTGGGCTTAATGGATCTCCCACAGGACAAGGCCGTGATCGTGTACATCGCCGTCCTCGCTTACATGCTGACCGCTCTCGCGCAGATCGTGAGAGCAACGTTCAAAGCCCACGAAAAAATGGAGTATGACGCCACCCTCAACGTCATTCAACAGAGCGTGACGGTCGTCCTTGGCATAATCGTGCTGTATTTCGGATACGGATTGTTCGCGCTCGCCCTTGCGTTCGTCGTCGGGGCCACAATCAACCTCACGGCAAGCCTTGCGCTCGCCTCTGCAAGATTTGTGCGTCCGAAGTTTAGGCTCGAGCGACGTTTCTTAACGTATTTGCTAAAGGAGGCTCCATCGTTTGGACTGATCGTGCTCTTCACTCTCATCTATTACAAGATAAGCACGCTGCTTCTGTCGTTTATTCAGGGGGATGCCGCGACCGGGTGGTTCAACGCCGCGTACACTATGGCGGCGTCACTGACCTTTCTACCGGCGGCATTCATGGGCGCGCTTTTCCCTGTCATATCTATACTCCACGTCTCTTCGAGAGACCTCGCAAAGATCGTCTACAATGAGTCGTTCCGGTATATGGTTATCCTCGGGCTTCCGCTCGCATTCGGCACAACGGTGCTCGCTGACAAGGTCATCGATATCACCTATGGCAGCCAGTTCTACAACTCAGCCGCCGTCCTGCGAATCGTTATCTGGTCGGTCTCACTGCTCTTTCTCAACTTTGTACTCACCACGACGCTGACGTCGATAAACATGCAGCGGGTGGTGATGTATGCCACTGGGTTGGGCGTAGCGGTGAACATCATTCTTAACCTTCTCGTCATCCCGACGTTCAGCTACATTGGCGCAAGCTATGTCATGGTAGCAACCGAGCTCACCACCTTTTCTATCTGCTTCTATTACGCCTCAAAGAACCTGTGCTTTATTCAAGTGCAGCGCCTTGTGCTCAAACCGCTCATCGGGTCATTCGTCCTAGCAGTCGTCGTTTATTATCTCAGACCGATCAACATATTCATTATAGTCGGCGTCGCCGTGTGGGTGTACTTCGCCACTCTGATCGCACTCAGGACGTTCACGAAGCAAGATGTTAACGTCATTAAGAGCATACTCGGCAGAACGTGACGTTATAGCTCCATAGAAGAAAAAAAACTGACGCCTACGACAAAGGCGTGCCCGTGAGAATCACATTGTGAACAGGCTGGCCAAGCGTTGACGATTGATTCGTTTTATTGTTGCCTCTGACGGATAGATAACGATGCGAAGAATTATTCGTGTCCCATATTATATCTGATACTCGTGCTCACCGCTGTGAGGGGTGCAGAGCCAAAAGGCCACTAATTTACGCTGCAACGCATGAAAACGAGCCTGTGCAAGATAAGTTAAATTCTCGTCATCTTCTTCAACTAGTTCTTTGTCTGCGATCTCGTTGTTTTCCGAGCTTCCTATAGGTACTATCCAATTTTTCTCCGATGATACCCCAACTATATTCGTCCTCAGCAAGTCTCCGGGCGTTCAGGCCAAGTCTCTCGCGCTCTTGCCGGTTATACACGAGGTACTTTATGGAATCTATGAGCTCTTTGTCGATATTGTCGGCGACGATTACGTGCTCTTTATCGTTAGCTCGTATCCCCTCAATTCCTTTCCGTGTTGTGATTATTGGTAAGCCTGCATTCATGTAATCGAAGAGTTTCAGCTTCGTGCCACTCCCGCTTCTCAGGGGCACTAATGCGATGTCTGCTACAGAAACGGCTTGGTGTAAGTCTTCGACAAAACCGAAAGACCTCACGTTAGCTTGCTCAAATTTGGGAACGTCGCTTCCATATAGTACAAACAAGACCGATGCGTCATTTTCAAACTTAGGCGCTATGTAGTCGGTGATCGTGTCGATTGCTTCTCTATTTGGGGGGAAGGAATAGGTGCCGTGAAATACAACGATTACAGAATCAGGATCCAATCCCATTTCCGCCCTCAGGCGCTTTTTCGCTTGCTGATTTAATTGGGTTTTAAGTTGACAACCGCTAGGAATCACGGTTATCTTGTCCTTATTGAGGCCGTATTTTCTGCGAAAAAGTCTCTCGTCTTCGTCACTCACCGCAGTAACATGATCTACTAGGTGTCGCGTAGTGAGTCTCTCCAGCGCGGTTACGTACTGAGGTATCATTTTTCGTTCTAGATGCGATAATTGAGCAAATTGCGGCGTGACTTCGGTAGTGAAACTAGATTCGACGTTGTGAGAACTGTAGATGACTGGCGCGTCATTCTTGGTCAGTTTAGCCGCAATTCTCACTGCCAAGGCGCCGTATGGACTGTCAATAGCGATCAAGTCGACGTGCTCGCTTCGAAAAATCTGTATTAGTTTGATCAGGAACCAAATATCGAAGTCCTTGAGGAGGTTTAAGCTTCTACCAAATACTGAGTATCTTGGATACGTGTAGATCTTGGCGAGTTCTAGGTCGCGGGCATCAAAAAAGATTTGAGGCTCGAGCACTATGACGTCGTTTCCGTGTCTCCTAAGCTCTTGGATGATGTGAGAGTACCTGTTCTGCCCGCCACTTGAAGGATTAGATAAGCCATAATGAACGGCTATTGATAGGATATCCACGCGAACCTCGATAGTCGGTTTATAGAGCGTTGCTCAGCGCGCGAGGAGGAAGCCTCAGCATGAAGCGACTTCCGTGTATATCGCTTCGAGCTTGCGCAGGTGGACACGCGGGTCAAACGCTGCGGACGACCTGCGTGCGTTCGTGCTCAGTTCACTAAGGAGCCGCGAATCGCTCGATAACGTTCTTAGAAGGGCCGCAAGCGCTGCAACGTCGCCAGGCGGGAAGAGGAAGCCGTTATATCCGTCGGTGATGAGCTCAGGGAGTGCTCCTGCTCGGCTGCCTAAGACAGGAATGCCGTGCTGGTAGTATTCAGGGATAACAAGTCCGAACGGCTCGTTGTAGATAGACGGTACCACAGCAACGTCAGCTACGCTGTAGAGCTGTCGGAGCTTATCGGGGGCTAAAAAGCCATAGATGACAATTCGTCCGTCGTCTTGTGCAACACGCTCGAGACTTGCCCTGTCGCTGCCTTGACCGGCTATGTGTAGCCGAGCATTTTTGAGGTCTAAGCCCTTTACTGCTTCGATAAGGGAGTGGACTCCCTTGTGTTTTCCCAGACGTCCGACGTAGAGCACGTCAAACGTACCATTGCTCACTTTCGCTACAGGTTCACACTCCTCTACGCCAAGCGGGAGCTTCATCTTCGGCACACTGGGGAACAGTCCGAAGCTGGAAAGGGTCTCAAGCACAAAATCAGACGGGGCGATAACAGCCGTTAGATCAATGCGCTTGGCAAACCGCCGATAGATGCGACATAAGCTGTGGGGGTTCACACAAGAGGCATTTGTTTTCGTAAGCATCGTCGTCTTAGGACAAATAAGGTCGTAGTCGTGTACGGTGTGAACGGTGGGAATACCTAGATCGTTGGCGGCGCTGAACACCGATGCTGATAACCCCTTGAAATTGTGCACGTGCACGACTTCCGGCCTCTCTCGCTTTAACACCTCCTTTACGAACGTATACACATGTGGGTTCCACACGTTGAAAAGGTGCCAGATTGGTTTGATAAAGGTGGGCTTAAGAGAATAATCATAAGGAGAGTAGAGGTTCAGCGGGTAGAAGCGGTAGATCGCCTCTTTTCCTTCGACTCCCTGGTTGGAAACTGTGGATTTATCGGAGCTAAACGGAGCTGTAGTTATTACAGAGATATCGTGCTCAGCGCTCAGCCTTTGTGTGATATGATGGACATACAGTTCGGCGCCACCGTGAACGTATGGCGGATAAAGGTTAGATACCATACATATTTTCACAAAAACAACCTCGAAGTCAGCGCTTCAAAATGCATATCAGTCCGTTTTCAGTCTACGGTTTAAGCTGAGCGTATATTAAGCCATCGTAGACATTCATAGTGCGGGTAACCGCCTGGGCCCACGTAAACTCACTCTTGATCCGCTCATAGCCATTCTGTCCGAGCGTTTCGGCGAGCTCGCTATCGTGCAAAATAACGCCTATCGCCTGCGCAAGCCCACGTAGATCTCCCGGCTCTACGAGTAGTCCGTTATACTGG
>JBAXDW010000117.1:0-5438 GCA_037140755.1 Methanobacteriota archaeon | reverse complement strand
CGCACTAGACCCTCCTGACACAACGCTTCTTCGTCAAACAACTAGACAAAGGTTCAGGAGATTTCAGCATAATTTTTTTGAGATGTGATAAAGCCGCCTCGATTGGCTTTGCTACGAATCGCTGCATAGAACCAACGTAACAGTTATAAATGCGGATCTCAGTCCTCGTCATGAAAGGTCGTTCACAGGATCTCAAGAGAAAGGGGGGATTTCGATAAAGGTTTTAGCTTTTAACGGCAGTGCGCGCAAGGATGGCAACACAGCTATCCTTATTAAACAGGTACTTGACGAACTCGAAAAAGAGGGTATAGAGACCGAGCTGATTCAGCTCGCGGGAACGCAGGTTCGGGGCTGCATCGCTTGTTCAGAGTGTTTCGAGACACACGATCAGCGCTGTGTACTTAATGACGATGCAGTCAACGGGTATATCGCCAAGATGCTCAAAGCAGATGGGATCATCCTAGGTTCGCCGACGTACTTCGCCGACCTCACACCCGAACTCAAAGCGCTTATTGACCGCGCTGGCATGGTAGCTCGCGCAAATGGCGATATGTTTCAGCGCAAAGTCGGAGCGGCAGTCGTAACGATGCGACGTGCTGGCGCCATTCACACCTTTGACTCGATCAACCACTTCTTCTTCATTGGTCAAATGATCGTTCCCGGTTCGAGCTACTGGAACATCGGTATAGGTCGCGCTATTGGTGAAGTTGAGAACGATGCCGAGGGTATAGAAACGATGGCCACGCTGGGTAAGAATATGGCGTGGCTTCTCAAAAAGCTACATGCGTGATCAAAAAAAACTGAGACAAAACGGCGCTCGCAAGCGGCTCGAGTTCTCATCGCCTACCGCACGCTATACTCTTTAAGAACCTTTTAAACCGAGACCCTTTCTTGAGGCAAAAATGACCATTATTGATCTCGTGCTGATCGCCATTCTCGTTTCGGACCTTCTTTTCGCCATTACGGTCGTTTTTGTTGAGAGGAAAAATCCGGCCGCCGTGTGGGCATGGCTAATGGCGCTCTTCTTTTTGCCGGTGGTCGGGTTTGTCCTGTATGTCTTCCTTGGCCAGAACTTTCGCAAGAAAAAGATGTTCCAGGTGAAGCAAGACGCGGACAAAACCTTACGAAACCTCATCGAATTGCAGAAAAGCGAATTGAAGGCTCGCGAGATCCCCGCCTTAGATCATCTTTCGGGTGTCTTCCGCCGTATGATTTTGATGCTAATTGAAAACAACGGGTCAGTACTTACGACAAACAACCAGATTAAAGTATACACAGACGGCAATGAGAAATTTGCAGATCTTATTACGGCAATCAAAGCAGCACGCGATCACGTCCATCTCGAGTACTACATATGGAGAAATGATGAGCTCAGCCACGAGATGCGACAAGTGCTTACGGAGCGCGCGCGAGCGGGAGTCGAAGTCAGGCTCCTGTGCGACGGACTTGGCTGTGCACATCTGCCTCGACATTTTTTTGATGACCTGATAAATGCTGGGGGCCAGGTGGCGTTCTTTTTCCCTTCGCTGATTCGCTTCCTGAATCTTCGGTCCAATTTCAGGAATCACCGAAAAATTGCCGTCGTTGACGGGAAGATGGGCTTCATCGGAGGATTCAACATCGGCGACGAGTATCTAGGCAAAGTCAAGAAATGGGGATATTGGCGCGACGCCGCAGTAAGGATCGAAGGCTCGGCGGTATTACCGTGCCAACTTCGGTTTTTCTTTGACTGGAACTACGCGGCAAAAGGAAAGCGACTGGAGTACGAGCACCGTTATTTCCCTGATATCGCCCCCTCCTCCGGAGTGAGCGTGCAGATAGTCTCAGGGGGGCCGGACACTTATTGGAATCCGATAAAAGAGGCCTACCTGAAGATGATCAATTCTGCTACCGAGACAATTTATCTCCAGACGCCCTACTTCATCCCTGGTGACAGCGTAAGCGAGGCGCTCCGGATTGCAGCATTGTCCGGGCTTGACGTTCGGATCATAATTCCAAACCGACCAGATCATCCCTTCGTCTACTGGGCGGGGCTTTCCTTCCTTGGGCAGCTGCTCGACTCGGGCGTTCGGGCATACACCTACGAAAACGGGTTCCTTCACGCAAAGACGATCGTGGTTGACGAGGTGGCCGCGTCAGTCGGGAGTGCAAACTGGGATCTGCGGAGCTTCAGCCTCAACTTTGAGACGAACGCAATAATTTATGATACCACCGTTGCGCGAGACTTAAAAGAGGCGTTCTTAAATGACCTCAACGTTTCTACAGAGCTTACCCCTGAACGTTATGCGAACCGTTCCGTAACTATTAAACTGAAGGAGTCGATCTCACGCCTGTTTTCAGCTTTGCTTTAACAGGAGAGCTTTCGACGGGGGTTTCTATTTCGATACTGATCAGAAGGGGATTGCGATAACAAGCGTGGCGTCCCGTGAGGTACAAGTTTTCAACTTCAGGGTATAGAGAACACGGCGGCGCTAAAAACAATCTCTAGCAAAATGAAACCGCGAGGTGGGCGTAGTCTGCCGAATCGTCTCATTTCTTCTTTGTTGTCAACCATATCCGTTTGTGCGATCGCCCAAGCACCGAAAAAACCTTAAAATACCCTTATCTCATGAGACTCTATGTGTTTTTAGAGGTCGCCGTCGAAGCACGACGAGTCGAGCAAGGAGGAAGATGAAGAAGCCGCGCCATATACGCCATCGCGCTTTCAGGCGGAACCTGCAATTGGCAATGGCGACGTTGTCAGAGAAAGTGGGAAGCGACCAGTTCGACCCTAGCGCTTTTCAGATCGAGCAGGTGTCCGTGACCATTCCCGACTTGAGTCCCGCGTTTCATGGCTACAAGATCGTGAGTATTGCAGATATTCATTTAGGCCAATGGCTCACCCAAAAACGCTTGGATGGAGTTATTGGCCTGATCAACCAGCAGCAACCTGACTTGGTCGCCATTATTGGTGATCTCTTCTCTTACGAGGTTGATCGGCTTTCCGCGGAGATGGTTGCCGCACTGAATAAACTCAGCCCAAAGGACGTGAGCGTCGCGGTTCTCGGGAATCACGACCATTGGGTTGGCGAAGCAACCGTTCGAGAGATACTGCGGCGCAGTGGTATCATCGATCTAAGCAACGACGTTCACACTTTATATCGAGGAGGTGCAGCGGTACACATCGCCGGCGTCGATAGCGTTTCCCTCCACAAACATCGCTTGGACATCGTGCTCGCCAAGCTGCCACCGTCAGGCCCAGCAATCCTCTTGGCCCACGAGCCAGACTTTGCTGACGTGAGCGCTACGACGGGACGATTTAGCCTTCAGATCTCAGGGCATTCGCACGGGGGCCAGTTGATCTTTCCCGGCATCGGGACGCTTGTCCGCGGCTCGCACGCTAAGAAATACCCGCTTGGTCGGTATCGAATCGGCGAAATGGTCCACTACACGAGTCGCGGCCTTGGAACCAACGTGTTCTGGATACGGATTAATTGCCCGCCGGAAATCACAGTGTTTACCTTGGAGAGCGAGGAGAGTTCATAGTGGACAGCAAGCCACGGCCCTATTTGCGCTATATCTATCGAACGTTGGTGATCTGGGTCGGCGAGGCCGTTGGTCTCCTCTTCCTCATATACTTGATCCCCGGACTCAGCGTCAACAGTTTTGCTACTGCACTGATCTTCGTGGCAGCGCTAGGCATTGCTAATGCGATCCTATGGCCAATTCTCTCCCGATTCACGCTTCCGTTCCTTGCGTACACATTCGGCGTAGGGGCGCTGCTGCTAAACGCGTTATTGATATGGCTCACGAGTATGTTCGTCTCTGGCGTAACTGTTGAAGGAGTGGGAGCGCTCATTTTGACGCCGATCGGTTTGGCAGCAATAAATGTCGTTCTCGCGAGCCTTCTAACGAGCGATGATGACGCGTGGTACTACCGCAACATCTTGAGAGGAAAGGTCAAAAACGCGAAGGACGCGATTCAGACAGACACAGCAGGGACCATCTTCGTAGAGATCGACGGCCTTGCAGAATCAGTGCTGCGCAAAGCCGTCGCCGAGGGATATGTGCCGACGCTTGCCAGCTGGCTGGAAAGAGGAAGCCACAAGATTGCCTCGTGGGAGACCGACCTATCGAGTCAGACCGGCGCAAGCCAAGCAGGCATCTTGCACGGGAAAAACAAAGACATTCCCGCGTTTCGCTGGGTGGAGAAAGAACACAATAACAAGATCATGGTCTCCACGGGCCTATCTGACGCGCCTGAGATCGAAGCGCGCATCTCGAATGGGCAGGGACTTTTAGCGATAAACGGCGCGAGTCGCTCAAACCTCTTTTCCGGAGACGCAGAGGATAGTATTTTCACCTATAGCCGGCTCAAGGATATGAAGCGCTTCTACACGAAATCGTGGTACTATTTCTACTCGAATCCCTCTAACTTCCCGCGTATTATCGCGCTTTTTATTTGGGACGTTATCGAAGAGTTCTTCGGTCGCGTGCGACAAATAGTCTTAAACGTCAGGCCGCGCTTGCGCAAGGGGTTGTTCATTTACTATCTGGTTCGCGCCGGTGCCAACGTTTTTCTGCGCGAGATTACCACTGATACGATAGTAGGCGACATTATTGTGGGGCGCGTCGACGTAGTTTATGCGACCTATGTAGCGTACGACGAAATAGCCCATCACAATGGCATCGCTGACAGCGCCTCGTTGCGCGCGCTCAAGCAGTTAGACAAGCAGCTTCACCGGCTTGAACAGGCAACAAGCTATGCTCCGCGCCCTTATCAATTGGTTGTGCTCGCGGACCACGGACAGACGAACGGAGCGACCTTCAAGCAGAGGTGTGGCTTCAACCTCGAAAGCCTCGTGACGACACTTATTGGTGAGGACGTCAAAGTATTCAGTGCTCTTGACTCAAATCAGGACCACTTTGGCCAAGCCGTTGCTGATCCGATTGTTCGACGAGAACAGTACGTGGTTCAAAAAGTCAAACCGGTCGTTGAAAAGGTTGAGCGCAAACCGCGAAGCCAAAAAACGTCTGCTAAAGAGGCGCAGGTTATGGTATTAGCGTCGGGCAACTTGGGCCTCATCTACTTTACGGAATGGCAGGAACGTATGAGCTATGAACAGATTAACGACGCCTTTCCCTTTCTAGTTCCAGGACTGGTTAGCCAGGAGTGGATAGGCTTCGTCATGGTGCGATCGCATGTCCACGGACCTATCGCCGTCGGCGCCAAAGGCACGTACTATTTGCGTGATGAACGTTATGAAGGAGAAAACCCGCTAGCCAACTTCGGCCCGCGCGCTGCCGACCACTTACGGCGCACCGATGGTTTTCGTTATGTCCCCGACATTTTGGTCAACAGTGCGTATGACCCGCAGAGAGATGAGGTCGCTGCATTCGAGGAGCTGGTCGGGAGTCACGGAGGCTTGGGCGGAACCCAGTGCAAGCCATTCGTGTTG
>JBAXDW010000116.1:0-5462 GCA_037140755.1 Methanobacteriota archaeon | reverse complement strand
ATTTCTTGGCTCCGGTAGCGGCGTTGAGGGCGTAGACCTTGTTGTCATTGCTCCCCACGTAGACGACGCCGTTTGCGACGGCGGGTGAGGACGAAACATCGTTTCCGGTCGTGTAGCTCCATTTCTTGGCTCCGGTAGCGGCGTTGAAGGCGTAGACCTTGTTGTCATTGCTCCCCACGTAGACGACGCCGTTTGCGATAGCGGGGGAGGACCACACGCCGCCCTCGGTCGTATATTTCCACTTCAGGTGGTTGTTCGGCTGAGTATTCCCGGCCACCGCGCTGTAGTCGCCGGTGTGGGCTGCGTTGTAGCGGAACTGCATCGTTTTGATCTGTATCGCTGCCTGAGCTGACACAATGCCGGCACTACTATCATTACTGGTACTACTACCACTCTGCGCACTCACCGCTACCGCCCCGATCGATCCGATAAAAAGGAGCGCTAGGGTGAGACTGATTAGTTTGATGCGTAATCGCATTTATATCGCCTATATCGCCTATATCGTCTATATCATCTCTGATAAGTTAACCATAGGAAAGAGGGCGCTCCACGGTTAAAGATTGTGGTTTTTACGCGGATTGCTCATAAAAATAAAGCGTAGCACTTCTATTTGCAAGCCTATTTTTCTTATAGAAACCATCGTCGTAGAAATAACCGTGTCGGATAGTGTTGCGAACAGAGCCCGCAGCTAGCTCATCGCTAAATGAGATAACTAGCCTAGCTAGGAGCTACGGACAGGTCAGAAGAAACACGCTATGTCATCCTTGATTACGCACGTCTGAACTAATGAACGGTAATCGTCACGACCGCACTCGTCGATGCCTTATACCACGTATCACCGGTGAAGCTGGCATAATAGGTGCGTTGTCCGGGGGAACCAAAGCTCTGGGTGAGGGTAATCTTACCGCTACTGTCAGTGTTCTTGGTGGTGTCGGTGTAGCGGACACCGTTGAGGTAGTGGTAGATGGTGACTGACTTGCCGGTGGTAATGAGTGCCCACTGATTGGTTGCAGGGTTCCACCAATAGAGCTTGCCGGTGAAGGTGACTTTCTGGTTGACGGCGGGAGTGGTGGTGGACGCGGCGAGGGTGACGCGGATTGGAGCTTTGACGTTGACGTTGAGGACGCTGCTTGTCGATGATGCATAGGGGCTGTCACCGGCGAAGGTGGCGTAGTAGGTGCGGGGACCAGCGGAGCTAAAGGTCTGGGTGAGGGTGATCTGGCCGTTGGCGTTGGTGGTCTTGGTGGTGTCGGTGTACTTGACGCCGTTGAGGTAGTGGTAGATGGTAACTGGTTTAGAGAGGAGGGGCGTTGTTCCGCTCTTGAGGGTGGCGGTGAAGGTGACGGATTGGCCAACGGTGGGGGCCGTGTTGTCGGCGGTAAGGGAAAGTTGGTTAGATTGGCCCAAGAGCCTATCGATCGTTGACTTCAACGTTGCTTGGTTGATAGGATATGCATTCGCGAGAGCAACGTTACCAGCAGGATCAATGACGTAGACCGTTGGGTTGACCGGTACACCGTACTGCGTTTGTACGTTGCCCCCATTAGTCAAGATAGGCCACGGTATCGATCCTGTCGCTGCGAGATAGACCGACTGAATTGTGCTGACACTCGCGCCACTTGTTTCTATACTGAAAAATTGAACGTTTGGGTTGTTCTTATAGTAGGTGTTATAGAGGGGGATGAGGTTATTCTTGGCATCTTGCTGACAGTATCCGCAATAGGGAGAAAAGAAGTCAAAGACGACGACTTTTCCGCGATAGCTACTCAGCGTATGGGCATTGTTAGAAAGATCAGTCAGCGTAAAATCCGGAGCCACCCCCCCAATCGGTAGAAGTGCCAGGGCTGGTACAACGGAAAGCCCGATCAACAACAAGGTAACGACAGTCACCGCAATTATTCGCTTCAACACCATGTTTCTCCCCACAACGCTTGGTCTCGTACCAAACGTCTCAAGTTAAAAGGCAGAGGAGGACTTATAAACGTTACTATCCCGCCACCTTTGATCAGCGAAAAATGACACAGTCAAGAGGGCGGAAAACGAAAAACAGCGCCGTAAACCGTTACAGCCACGGCATCAGCGTCCAGACTGAAAAGCCATCACAGGAGTATTCCCTCTCACGACCGCCGCCATCCTCCGTAATAACTGCGCAACTCCTGTCCCCGCTGCGTCCCATAAAAACTAGATTGCACTATGTTGCGCCGGCAGGTTTTTAAAACCCCTTCCATCGTCTGATGCGGGGTTTTGCTTTTCTCACTCAGCTAGTCCCTAATTAATGGCTGCGCGGCTCTCGGGTCTTGGTCTATTCGAGTGCGTAAGCGGCATTTCCAAGAACCGTGCTATCTGAATCGCCGAGCGCCTGAATGAGCAGTTTCACAGCCGCCGTATCGCAAATGTTACCGAGCGCGTATGCTACCTTTGTCCGGACTTCAGCCAACGCGTAATCCAACGCCTTATGAGTCGTCGACGTCATTGCGGACCCTCAACTTGTCAATGTCTGGTGTTGATAAACGCATGCGCATTAGCTACCTATCTCCGTACCTATTGGCCACTCTTTTTTCCTAAAGCTATGCTCATGTAAGAAGACTTTGGAGTATGTCATTTATTGCTGTCGTCTGAGCGCATCCCCCAACCTTTCAGAGAGGCTCAACTACCTACGCAGAACAAGAAATAGCTCAAAAACAACAGTCATTAATGAAAAACTGATGGAAAAACAACATCCCCGTCAAATACTGAGGCGAAACCTCCGAACAACAATGCGGTCGATCCATCCTTTACTGAAAAAACTCGATTAAGACAAGCGAAGCTATTCGACTTCCCCTAAGGTATCTACTTCCTCAGGAACTTCAACTACCTCAGCGACCGCACAGTTGCGTTTTATGGCCTTGATTTCAATTTTCACTGAATCGTTGATCTTTGTGTTTGGAACAAATACCACAAGCCCGCTAATGCGCGCAATGCCGTCTCCTTGTCTAGCAGTATCTTCAATTTTTACGTCGTATTGTTTGCCGACGTCAACGGGAGCGTCATTTGACGATCCGCTGCCGTATTTGTTAAAACTACTGCTGTAACTACTCTTATTCGATCTGTACACGTTTCACCTCCTTTTCTTGTTGAGATACAATATGTTTTGATCACATATAGTCTTATGCTGCGTTTACGTGATTCTTTCCTCCCAGTTCGTTATTTAAGCAAAGCAAGAGAGACCCACCATACTACCTGCAGCGCTATGGTTCCAACCTAGGGAGCCTCTAAGAAGCGCGAATAAAGGATCACAGCACGGCTGCCTGGTCTTGCTGCCGCTGAAAGACGGGCACACCAGAGCTGGAGCTTCCAGAGACTCCCCAATCACGATAGCAATTAGATTGAAGCAGCTTGCGCTGATTAAGCAAGTTGTGGTTGTTCACGGCACCGGTGACTCAACGTTTGAGGAGTCTTCTAATAAGCGGCGTAGCTACGGTAATAGCGCCCTCCGGACATAATTCCTGGCAGCAATAGCAGCGTATACATTTGCCATAATTTATGCTCGGCCCTCGTGCTTTAGTAAACGTGATGGCTTGCGGTGGGCAGGCCCTGAAGCATTCTCCGCACCGTTTGCAATTGGAAGCGTCGACGACCGGTTTTACAGCTATAAACCTCTTCAAGCTGTTGATAAGAAAAGGCGGTGCCCTCGAAAGCGATATAGTTGGCGTCTTTTCAAAATCCCTCAT
Organism: Methanobacteriota archaeon; assembly: GCA_037140755.1. Classification (GTDB taxonomy): domain Archaea; phylum Halobacteriota; class Bog-38; order Methanoflorentales; family Methanoflorentaceae; genus Methanoflorens. The sequence goes on along the minus strand of JBAXDW010000116.1, from coordinate 1,752 downwards.
AACGAGGGGTTGAACCTGCTCTCCAACTATTTTGATGTCCTCCAAGCGCGCTGGGCCGACGCCCCTCTCCTGAGCTAATCTCACTGTGGGCACAGACATAGGATCGAAGCCGGCGATCGTTACCGCCACGTAGTCTAGCGCCGTACAGCTCTTGCTCGTCAGAACAAGCCCGATTTTACGTGGTTTTCCGTTAGAGGGGCCTGCCCCCTCCATGCCGACGATAGCATCCATGACCGTAATGGCTGGGGGGTACGTCTCGTGGAGGTCGAGCAGCAGGTCGGCGAACATGTTTATATCGCGGGCTGTGTGGAGATGGTACTCGGTCTTAAACATCCCAGGTATGTAACCGTACAGCAACTTGACGGCGCCCGTGTAGTACGTAAGATTGTGCGTCTTAAGCTTCGGGAGCCCTATAATCACATCTGCCTCGGTAACCGCTTTGGCCAGCGTGAACTTCTTAAATGTCTTGGCCTTTTCTGAGGCAACTTCGAGTTTAGCCTCGTCAAATCGCACAAGTTGACATCCCGTGTTGTCAACTACCTCCTGAATGCCGGTCTTTTCCAGCAGTGCCTTGTACGACGATGCGGTGCTTCCGCCGCCGGGAGAGTCCCCGACCACCGGAGTCGCCCCGAGCTCTTGGACCAGTTCAACGGTCGCTTTCACTATTGCAGGGTGTGTGGTAACGGCGGCCTCAGGTGACTTCGCGGACAACAAGTTGAGCTTGAGCAGCACGCGGTCGCCGTCCGTAATGACCGACTCGAGTCCACCCAGCGTTGCCATGCTCGCTTCGATAGCCTTCCTGACCATCTGATCGTCATATGAGTCACACTTGTTGATTGACACAAGATACGCCATAGCTCGACTTCCCCTGTATCTTTCTTGACTTTCAAATAGCTTCGCTCGAGCGCCCGTCGCGGTTCCTAAGTAGAAAAGTTTTATTCGAGGACGCTATACTTACACTGTTGAGACAGATGACGTGGGCTAAGAAAGAAACTTATCTTAAGTCGTGCGCGATCACTGACAACACTCTCTTGCAGGTGAGCACAGCAGACGGAAACGACACGGAGACGAGAAGTCAGCTCGAAGAAAATGGACATTATCTCGAAAAGCTCCAAGCAATGAGCGAGCTCCAAAGAGCGATAATCACGCAGCTGATGCCGATCGCTCCACGTGCGATGCACTCTGGCATTTTGCGTGAGGCCGCCGCTCCTTTCTTAAAAGCTCGGGATAAGAAAGAACAACGACACGAGTTTGAAGCTGCAGTAGCCCCCTTGGTGCAAAACGGACTTGTGAGATACTTTTGCTGTATCATAGACAGTTACGCCATGAACCCGCGGCATATGGGTATTGCTCGCTATTTGCCCGATCAGAGCACTCCCTTTGAGTGAAAACGAGCGTTATTTTACGATAAAGAAGCTGATGTTGTTGACGGTATTGGTATCGAGAAGTGAGAACTGCGAAACCTGGCCTGCTGAAATTGGTCGGAAGTCGATGTACCAGGCATCAAAACTCCCTGCAGTGGTGGAGGAAGATACGGGTCCGTTCCATAAGCCTGGTATCCTGTTGAAAAAACCAAAACCGGTTACATTTTGGGTGTTGTTTTCAGTTTGTTTCTGCTTGCAACTGTTTGCAACCGGCAATATCCCCAAACAAAGGAACAGATATATTGAACAGACAACGTTTCTTTTCATAGAAATCACTTTGAATGGGTTTAACAGCCCAAAAGTAGTTTAAATATTTATTTTATTATAC
>JBAXDW010000115.1:0-5469 GCA_037140755.1 Methanobacteriota archaeon | reverse complement strand
GAGATGAGAACGCAGCTATAAACATACTCAGACGTGGGCTAGCGTCTGTTCGTAAGACCGATAGAAGCCCCTTGCGAAAGCTGGGGGGGTAGTCACGCGTCCACTTATGAGCGAATGAGGACTCAGATCTAATGTGCGACCCCCCTGTGCAGTCTGATCTTTCCATCGTGCACGACATAGACGCCGTGACGACATTGGTGTCCAACGGACGCTGCCGGGGGAGAGTGCACGTATAACCTTATCGGTCTTAGCACAAAAAGCCGCATCCGCGCTGCGTGAGAACAATCGCATATGAAAGCGGAACCTAGACGTTGCTGCTCGTTTCTTCCATCGCTCGCTCCGTCCGTCCGATACGCCGATAGCTTCGGACCTTCAGCAGGCCCCACAAGAGGACTGCGGCCGCCACCAGTATTGTCGTCCCCAACCAATTGTCTGGCCGAACGAGCTGTAGCTGCCACGTCTCCCAGCTCAGCGGGTACAGAAACAAGATCCCCCCGGTCACGTGTTTCAATAGCGCATCGAGTGCATAGTGCGTGGCCATTCCGAAGGTGAAGAGCAGGAAGACACGCACACGCGTCCCTTCTTCGAACAGCAGGGAACCTAGTCCGCACATGAGGAGCGTGCCGATGGGGATGTGGAAGAACGCAAGATAATCTATGAATATCAGCGGCAGCGGCAGGTACAGCTTGAAGAGGTCCGGCAGTACAGCACCGACCATCACGAGCACCGTGTTCCTCCCACCAAACACAGGCCACTTGAGGGCGAGGAGCGTGCAGAGAATAAAGACAAAAGCGAGGTGTGCCATCCAGTCCACGGCTAAACACCTCTCTTTTTCTGTCTGCGTTGTTCACGTTCTCGACTAGGTTCCCGCGGCCGAAACATCAACGCCCGCCAGTCAAACCTCCAGCTTACAAAAAAAAGCACGGCCAGAAAGATGAGCGCAATGAACGAGCGGACATAGACGAGACTGCTCAGCAGTGGTGATGATGCAAGCATCGTGACCTCGCGCAGCTGATGCCCGGGCTGGAGCGTTCCAAGGACCGTAACGCGATCTCCGGGCTGGACGGCCTCAGATGAGACTATTTCATAGGTGCCCTGGACAGCTTTGAGTAAAAACGACTGAGCCCCCGCTGAAACGACGATACCTGATATCGTGACGTTCTGGCCGACATACTGCGCATAGTTCACATTTACCTCGCGTTCTCGTGGGTAATCGAGGTGTTGTGTGACGTTTGCCTGGTAATACGCTGCGAGGGCAACAAATGCGCAGATAAGCACCACTGCAACAATCTCTCGCCGCATGTAGGCGGGGTGTCTGTCGTTTGGATATATATGTTACGCCGCCGAGCAGCGGTTCATCTCAAAACGGGTGCCATAAGGCATACGCTGAGAGAAAATCGCGATGCCCCTATTCACATCGTTCAGCACGTTGTTCAGCTGGCTGCCCGTTGGAGCAGGAGGCCTATTCGCCAGAGCGCGGTGAACTGCGCGAGGATGGCGACGAGCAATACAGCAGGCTCCACGAACCCGACGAGCAGTCCTATGGCGAGGATTAGGAGACGCTCACTTCGCTCTGCGATCCCGACAGTGCACGGAATTCCTACTCCTTCGGCCTTGGCGCGGACGTAGCTTACGAGTAATGAGCCCATCAAAGCCGCTCCGACATAAAGCCAGTTGACGCCAGCCACGCCAAGACCAAGTAAAACAATACAGTCGACATAACGATCTGATATCGAGTCGAAGGTAGCACCGAAGGTCGTTGTAGCTCGTCCATTGCGTGCCACTGCCCCATCGAGCATGTCAATGAAGCCTGTCAGGAGAATAAGAACGCCGCCTGCAACGAAGAACCCCAGAGCAAGAATGATACCAGCGATTATGCCGACCGCTAGGCCGGCGAGAGTCAAAACATTGGGGGTGATGCCATGGCCGGCAAGGAAGTTGGCAGGTCGTGCGAGGAGCCGATCAGCGTAGCTTTTGAGTCTGCTTAACACGGGTGCGTCTCCTGAGGCGTAGCGCCCTGTTAAGAGGGGATGGCTGACTCCTGTAATATAGTTGACGAATTGGTGACGCGGGGGAGATTCACCCGCTAGCAGAACCCGATAATCTTAGAGTTGTGACAAAAAAATGTACATAAATGCGTTGTGCGTACGGTAGCACTCAAATCCGGTTCGCGTAGAGCGTTTGGAGCGGACTTGGGGGGGTAAACGTGAGAACAGACGACCCGGCGTAGCAGCGAACGGCAGTTTCGGTTTGCCTAAATCTTATATGTTAGGTTTGCCTAATTATCCTGTAGAGACACATGTCGCAGAAATATGAGCTGAGTTCTTCAGAAGAGGAATATCTCGAGGCCATTTACACGAAGCAGGAAAAAAAAGCACGAGTCGCTACGACGCGAGAGATAGCTGCCTGTCTTGGCGTGAAGGACGCGAGCGTCACTGAAATGCTCAAGAAGCTGAGCGAGAAAGGGCTCGTCAACTACACACCCTACCGCGGGGCGATGCTCACCGAGGCTGGATGCGAGATCGCCACAAAGGTGAAGCGAAAGCACCGGCTGCTCGAGCGCTTTTTAGTGGACATCTGTGGGATCGACACACGTGAGTCCCACAAGCAGGCGTGCGAAATCGAGCACGTCATTTAAGATAAGGCAATCGATACCCTTTCCGCCCAGTTGGGACACCCGTCGACGTGCCCCGGTGGAAGCGCAATACCGGCAAGCGAGCTGGAAGAGGAGACCGATGTTTCAAGGCTCTCTGAGGTCAAAGAGGGGTCGTACATGATACGGTTTCTGACGTCCCGTGAGCCGGAGACAATCAGTCGACTGTGCTCGCTCGGCCTCATCCCCGGGCTTACCGTGCGCGTCCTGCAGACAATCTCGAAGGGCCCACTTGTCATCGAGGCGAAGGATACGCAAATCGCGCTCGGCAGGGACGTCGCAGAGTCTCTCTTAGTAAGCCCGGAAGAAACGGAAGTAGAACGAAGAAGAAGGCGAAGACGGAAAGGCGCCCCCTCTCCGGCCACGCCAAGCTAGATCTCTGTAACGTGTGACGTACGCGCTAAGAAAGGAGCGGAGCGGATAGCTCACCACGCACATGCCTGATACGACTTCAAGAAAGAACGCACCCAAAAGGATCGCGCTGATCGGGAACCCATCGGCGGGCAAAAGCGCGATGTTCAGCCAGATGACGGGCGTCAACGTCATCATCTCCAACATCCCGCAAACAACGGTAATGGTGCAGCAGGGGCTTTGTCGGCTTCACGGTCACGACATTATCGTTTACGATCTCCCCGGTGTCTACTCCGTCACGTCCGCCACCGAAGACGAAGCGGCGACAAAGGAGTTCTTCCTCAGCACCCCGCTCGACGCCGTCATTGATATCGTGGACGCGACGCGGCTCGAGCGCAACCTCTATCTGACGCTGCAGCTGCTCGAGCTCGGCCTCCCCGTCGTAGTGGCCCTCAACCAGGTCGACCTGTTAAAGTCGCTTGACCTTGACATTGACGTCGCCGACCTTGAAAAAAAGCTCGGGACGCTCGTGGTGCCGACCGTCGCCACCCAGGGAGAAGGGGTGCATGTGGCGCTCGAAACCGCCAATGACTATGCCGAACGGCCGTCAAAAAGGGCGCGTCGGCAGGTGAGCTTTGACGACCACGTGGAACGCGCCTTGGCAGCGATTATCCCGCTCCTTCCCGAAACAACCATCCCAAAACGGGGGTTTGCGGCGCGCCTTCTCGAGGGTGACACGGACTTTGTGTCGCGCGTAGATGAGCACACGCTCACGCGCGTCAAAGAGTTCAGGGATGAGGTAGAGCGGGCCCACGGTGAAGACGTCGCCGTAACCATTGCACGGGGACGCCACTCGACCGCCGCCCTCATCGCGAATGCGGTGCTGGTGAAGAAGGTACACAAACCGACGCTCGCAGAGAAGTTCGGCGAGGTCGCGACGCGTCCGCGGACGGGGTATCCCCTGCTCGTCGCGCTCGTCGGCGGCATGCTGGCGTTTATCTTCTACGTTGGCGGTTATCTGAGCAGCCTGATCACCACGTTCTTCGGGGGAATCGTCTTCCCACCGCTCTACGGGGCTGTAAACGCGCAGGTTGCCAATCCGTTCATCACGTCCGCCGTCCACTCCACGCTGCTCGCCTTAGCGGCAGCACTTGCCATCGCCGTTCCCTACATCCTGGTGTTCTTCATTTTCCTGGCGATCCTCGAAGACGTCGGCTACCTCCCGCGTGTGGCCCTGCTGCTCGACAGGCAGGCGCACGTCATCGGTCTACACGGCCGATCTCTCATCCCGCTGCTGTTTGGCTACGGCTGCAGCGTGCCCGCGATTATGGCGACGCGAGCCCTTCCCACAAGAAAGGAGCGGATAATCACAACCGTTCTCATCACGCTCATTCCGTGCTCGGCGCGCACCGCGATAATCCTCGGCGTCGCGGCGACCTATGCGGGAATCCCGTATGCGCTTGCCATCTACCTCATCTCCTTTGTGCTCATTATCGCTTCAGGCAGGCTGCTTCGAGCGACCGTCCGGGGGCGGACGCCTGGGCTCGTGCTCGAAATTCCGCTCATACGGAGGCCAGCGCTCGTTCCGATCCTAAAGAAGACGTGGCTGCGGATGAGGGAGTTCTTTTACATTGCCGTTCCCCTGCTCGTCGTGGGAAGCATCGTGTTCGGATGGCTGGATCTGACCGGCCTGAGTCGATTCATCGAAGCGCCGATGGCGCCGATCACCGTCGGTATTTTGGGACTTCCCGCCTTCACGGGCATTTGCCTCATCTATGGGGTGCTGCGAAAGGAGATGGCCATGGAAATGCTTGCCATCGCGTCGGGAACGTTCATATTTAGCGCGGTGATGACCCCAGTGCAAATATTCGTGTTTTGCCTCGTCGTCACCCTCTACGTTCCATGCATTGCGACTTTTGGCGTCATAGCGCGGGAGCTCAACGTGCGGTGGGCTGTGGGCATCTCGATCTTTACGTTCGTTTTGGCACTCATCGCTGGAGGGGTTGCGTTTCGCCTGCTTACGTACGCGCATTGGTGATGACATCTCTGCGCCGATATGCGTGTAGCACATGGCATTAGAGGTGTTCAAAGCCGATTCCTCCGCCGCAGACGCTTTAAATGACAATGAGAGTCGTAAGAGCTGAGTAGAACACCACATCGTTAAAAATACTGCGGGTAAATTCAGCACGCATTTCTCTCGCCATGTGAACTTTGGGCAGCGCCGCACGAACGAAATAAAAATCTGACTCTATTTGATCAGATCAGTTTCTTCTTGACTCTCTTACTGTCTCGCTTTCTTCGCTGCAAGCAGGCGTGCTGCCTTTCTAAGCAACGTTTTCGACACGATCTCGAGCCGTGCGAATCCCATTCCAAGCGCACAACAGGCCACGACGTTAACGCCCAGCAGGAGCCCCAAGAAGACGTTATAATGAACGTGGTAAAGGGTCCAAATGATCCAGCTCATC
>JBAXDW010000114.1:0-5492 GCA_037140755.1 Methanobacteriota archaeon | reverse complement strand
TTCTTCGTCGGCACCGATCCCGCAAGTTTTTCGCCAGAGACCAAGAAGCGTATTGATGATGCGGGCTTTAAACTCGCGTTTTACAAAGAAGTGGACTACCAGTACCTTGATGAGGTAAAGAACGCTTTTCGCAGGTTCGGACAAGGCACCAAAGTGGCTGTCGAACTAACGCTGATCGCGACGCAGGTAGAGATTGTTGAACCGGGCGCTGAGGTCGTGGCCCTCGGTGGGAGTTCAAAAGGGTTAGATACCGCGCTCGTCATTAAGGCGGCGACAAGTGACGAGTTTTATGAGCTTGAAATCCGCGAAATCCTTTGCAAGCCGCGCAAAACTAAAACCTGAGGTCGACCAGTCAAGCGACGTTGCATTTCAGAAGATTGTGATTACAACTAGTCTAGTCGCAAATCTGGTCTCAACAGCGTTCAAAACGCGATGGCGTGAACGATCGCTGCGACCTGAAGACCCCTGAGGCAGCGAGATCAAGCGCCTCTCGCGCATTGAGCAAGGCAATAGGGGCGAGAGGGCCCACCCGCGTCGGGGGTGTCTAATCTACACTTCCCAAAAGGCCACTACTTTTCCGACGTTGATAAAATCTCGGCGTTGGTCGTGCTCGAGCACAACCACCCCGTCGGCGCTTCCGACCACCTTACCGGTGATAGTTTCAGTTGGTCTGCCGCCGAAGTACACTTCTACCGTTTTGTTGATGAAATGCTCAGAAATCGTCTTGTCTAGCATAGAATCCCTCCTTAATTCTATGTAGTTTGGTCTCAGGCAGTATATTACTATAGGTTTTTTAGATTTCTTTTTCCCCCCTACGCCGGTGCCTGTCGAACGCAACTTGTTAAGAACCCGACCGCCACACCATTGCGTCGACGCTAAGCTAGACAGAATATAGATAGCTCACTTACGTGAGGTACGCACCGAATGCAGGGGCGAATCGATCAGTGTGACTGAGGATCCACAGGTGCCCCTCAACGACATAGGATGCGAGGCGTGTATGCTTGGCAATGATACGTACGAATGATGTGAACTTGAACGAGCCGATGATTTGTTCTGCAGTGGTGAGCGATCGACTGCAATTTGGACAATTGCAAGCATCCGCTGTCTAAGCACGTAGATCAGATGAATTCAAACGAGTATACAATTAGTTCGGCAGTGTCCAAAGTGCGGTTGAAAGTCCAGGGAAGGCCCTCGTGGCTAGCTATATATATATAGTCTCCTTTGGTGAGAAACCAGCGCGAGAATATGTGTGGATCATTAGGGTCCTTGTTCAGGTTGAAAGAAACCGTGATCTTATAAGCCGGCGCGCCGCCGAGAATGGTTGACGTCGCGTTTTGGATGATGGTGACATTGGTGTTCGTCATATTCCAATAATACATAAGAGAGTTGAGATAGTTAAGGGAAGTATTATTGTCGCTATCTGATAACCATCCTTTCTTATCTACTTTGTAAAAACCGACACTGTCAAGAGTATTATTGCGATTTGTGGGATAGATGTAATAATAGCAATTGGACGTACTACCATTGAACGTCGGATCTTTTAGTGCGGTCCAGTTCTGCGGGTAGGTGAGTTTGACGCCGATTTCGGGGTTTTGATAGGTAGCCCTATTACCGGAGTGGGTGGTGGTGCTTGGGGGCCATGTAGAAGGGTTCGGTGAAGGTGAAGGGCCATGCTGAGTGCCGTAGTACCCGGCAGCGATCACGCTGATCGCCACGAGGACGACGATTACCGAGAGCACGAGAGTGCGTCGGGAGGGGCGACGCGTGGTGGGTGGAGGCGATGGCCCCAGAGGCTGCGGTGGGATCTCTTGCTTCGGAGGCAGGATCGATGTATTTAGAAGGGCTGAGACCGTGTCAGCGAGTTTGAGATTATGCTGCTTGAGACACACTTTTGTGACCACGCTAGTCCTCGATCGTAATACGAGTACCTGCATTGTTAAAGAAGAAACGGTCTCCAAACGCTTTAGAGAGCTGCACAGTAGCAGGCAAACCAGTACAGTGGGAGACACCGATGCGCTCAACGTCGAGCGCTTCAAGCCCTTTGATTGTCGCTTGAAGCTGCTCTCCCAACGCATTCATCAAGTGCGATCCACCGATGACCATGTGAATGCGATCCTCGTTTGCCACGTTCTGTGCCTTAATCAACGTGTTGATAAGACCGCGATGCGCACAGCCTAAGACGACGACGAGACCGAGATCGGTCGTGATAATGAGCGCGAGGTCGTCTGCCATCGGATCAGGCCGTACGCCTCGTTCATCACGAACGTACAACTCTGGATCGACTCCCTCATAGGCCGTGTCCTGCGGGATTTCGCCCGTCGTAACGATCCGATTGGTTATCCGCGCCGGCTCGCTCGTGCTTACAAAAACGGCGCCGAGACTCTCTAACGCCTCTCGCACGTACGGCATTCCGGCATAGATATTCTTGTGAATAGGTCCTGAGTACTTGGGGATCCAAATGTCTGGATGCGCAACCACGTTAACTGAACGCGTTTCTTCTGAGAGGGTGGGATCTTTTCGTATAGCGCTAAGCACTGACCACAGACCGCCCGTGTGGTCGCGGTGCCCGTGGCTGAGCACGATGGTGTGAAGCGAAGACCAATCAACACCCAGGAACGCGGCGTTGGCCGTCGCCGCACTACCGTGGCCCGTGTCAAGTAGGACCGGGACGTCGTCGGTTTCGACGAGAATACTCAACCCCCATTCGGCAAGCAGGCCGGCGCGCGCGGAAGTGTTCTCACTAAGCGTCGTAATAGCAATCGTCACCTTCGTCGGCCCCCCTGTAACAAGGTCTAATGCTCGCGTTTATGGACTTCATAGCGACTGCTTAACAGAAAGGCTGCTTCATATAATAAACTCTGCCCACTTTTCCTTTCAACGCCCCTGTTCGACAGCGACGGCATTTTCGTGTGCGCGTAACGGTTCTAAATGGGGCTAAGGCCGAAAAAATCGATAGCATTAATGTCAAGTTTCAACTCGCGTGCTATTTGTGCTCTGAGTGCAATCGCACGGAAGCATCGCTCGCCGCTGAAGTCACCCTAGCGCATTTCCGATAATCTCGGTGAGCATCTCGAAGCCGGGTACGAAGAAGTTGATGACAGAGACCTCGAAGTCGACAAGTGGCATGATGGCAGAGACGGAGGAAGAAGAAGCGGTAGAGGAAGGAGTTTTTGAGGCGGGGGGGTGTCGAGTCGTTTCTACTCTGGTTCCTCATCATCGTGGCAGGCTTCAGTTCTCTCTGCGCTTTTATGGGGGACGCGTTTGCTGCCGACGACGTGGCACAAAGCATTGGATGACCCACCGGAGGCCCGTTTCAACTTGAGGTAGTGCTGCACACCCCCAACCTCGCCATAGGGGTCTAAGACGTGCTTTGCCTCTGGCTGCGCGGTGACTTCTGGAGCCCCAAGGTTATCACCTTTGCCGTGTTTGAGCTCGGGGCAGCATATGGCCACATCCGTGACATCCGACTTCACCGAAACCACGCGCCTAGAATACGGGACCAGTTCTTTACATAAGCGATTTCGTCCTGCTGTTGCCGCTTATCGATTTGCTGACCGCTTATCGCGTTTAGCCAGACTAAGTGTAGCAAACACGTTTTTTTTGTAATGAAGCGATTAATAGCCACTGATAGTGAGAACGGAGCAAATAGAGACTTCTTTATCTTAAACAAACCGTCGTTCATAGTGCTATTAGTTTGCCGGAGGTGAGATATATGGTAAGTCAGGCAGAGTATCTAAAAGTGACCGCTGGCCTCGTCACGACCGCTTTCGCGTTCGTCGCAGGCCTTGCGTGGAACCAAGCTATATTGTCCGTTTTTATAGCGATCTTAGGAACCTCCAACAGCGTTCCAGCAAACCTCGCATACGCAATTATCATAACTATTGTAGCAGTTATTGCCGCGGTATGGATCGCTCGTGCCGCCTCGAAAGCGGCCGGGGAAGAGATTAATTCTGAGCTCTAATAGGTGCACAAAAGCTGCACCGCGTTTTTTTGCATCTCCGTCGGAACGAACGAGCTTGCTTTTTGTTAGCACTTCGCAGAGCGCCTGACGATCCTCCCGCAATCATAAGAACAAGGGGCTCTAAGTAGTAGATGAAGCGAGCTGCGGTGCGCGAGCACGCGCGAGAGGATTAATGGCACAGAAGAAGTTTGATATCATGATCCACCTCTGGTGGGAGATGCAGATACGCAAAATAACGATCGTTTCGGAAGACACGCGCATAGAGATGTGGTTTCGCAATTTCGGACATATCACCCTAGAAGAGAGGAGCACACGTGACGTCTTCAGCGGGATTATCCAAGGGCTTACGGGAAGCTCGGAAGGTGACCTGCCCGAAATTTTTGCAAATGTCATTAAAGGGGGATCGAAGACACGCGAGCGCGTACGAACGCGAGAAGAGCTGCTTGCATTGGTGAAGAAGGCAGTCAGCTGAGTCAGTGGGCGAAGGACACGCAAAGATCGGCGGCGCCCGAAGCCGTTTTAAACAAACGGTTAGGCAAGCAAAACAGCATTTCAGCTTTTTAAGACGCAATATGGCGTACGCTTTGCGTCCTGTACGCGCAGTATTCGTTTCCGTGCTTCGAGATCGAGTTTCACAGTTTCGCTACCGGCCCACCGTACTCTGAAACGTGCACGTCGGACTTTTTGTTCAATAAATGCGATCAGCTCAGCGTGCGTCAAAGCACCGCTGTCAAGACGCACTTGACGGCGCTTACCTCACGGCAGTTTAAGCTGTCGCAGCAGCAACTTTTCGAAGTGGCAAGCACGCGAGGGGGGAGATCAGAAAGGCGCGTTATGCGCTTGATTTACTAGCAACCGCTGCTGACCTTTGTGAAGAAGAGGGTCGGGCCACGGTGACAGAAGAAGATGTTCGACATGCTCAACGACTTGCAGAAGTGTCTTTGCTGCGTAGGGAGGTCGTGCGCATCGCTCCACATCAGAAGGTGTTGCTCGAAAGCGTCTACAGTAAAGAGGAAAAGCAGTCGCCAACTGAGGTGTATCGGGACTTCAACAACATCATGCGGCTCAGTGGTCGTGAGCAGGTTTCGCATAAGACGCTTTCAGCGCTCATCGCTGAATTGGAGTTATATTGCTATGTTGAAGTCGAACGGAAAGGGCGTGGAAGGGGTCGTGGTGTTGATTTCTACATATCGCCAACGGGTTCAGTCGAGCGAAAGGCCTTGTTGGATGCACTTAAGGATTTGGTGTGAGGATCGGATACCAACGAACGCGGCATTTAGGTAAGTCTGCGCAAGAATGCGAAGATATATAACGTAAAAGTCGAGTTTTACGTGTTTAGTTTATTTTTCGACCGAAAGGGAGTAAATGGACATGAACACACGCGTAAAGTCCGCGGCCATAATGTTGGCCCTTATAATAACGATCTCAGTATTCACTTCTCTTGCTGCCACGACCACGGCAACAGCGGCTACGACTACCACCACCAAGATCACCGCCTCGAATAGATATCCGGCCGTCAATCAGAAGGTCA
>JBAXDW010000113.1:0-5534 GCA_037140755.1 Methanobacteriota archaeon | reverse complement strand
TACTTCTGTAGAAGATGCGCTACTAGACGTAGGAGTATTGGATATACTACTTTCCCCAGCCACATAGCCGTCTCCTTTGAAATGATCGTCTTCATAGCGATCTTCTCCAGACCTGTTTTGCGAGAAGACGAAAAACAGCGCAATTGTAATGAGTACCGTCATTGCGATTATGAAATATATCCACGGGCTGAGATTGCTTAGAATATCACCAACGTTACCTATTTGGCTCCCTGGGTCTGCAGCTTTCCCCGCTCCTGCTCCAGCAGGAGTTGGACTTGCGACAGTGAGTGTCGCCGCATTTTGCTTCTTGTCAAAGGGGGGTGTCGCTTGATTGGACGGATCAGTGCCGTTTTTATAAACAACTACCCCTGTCCCATAACTGCCAACTGACAAGCCTTTTGGCGCGAACGTTATCGAGCGATTTTCACCCGACTTTAGTGCTACCACTGTGCTATCTGAGAGTACGTTCGCGCCAGCTGTATTCGTATACACGATATCAACGCGGACACCATCGAGAGCGACTTTCCCGTTTTGCAAAGCGACAATAACTTGTGGCGCGGCAGACTGCCCCGCGGCTGTCTTGACCGCGGCGATTTTAACTGATGGCGTCGCGGTTTGTTGTGGCGTAAAAGGATTGAGGTCAAAACGCTTTGTGAGATTATTTATTAGGCTGCCAATTTGGTCAAAAATGTTACCCTCAATATTGAGCTGCGCAGCGGTTGATTGGCTTGGAGGGGGCGCTATCGCTTCAGAAAGCGGTGCAAATATGACAAGCGCTACAAATGTCAAAACTAGCGACAGTGTTAGCAATGCTAATCGACGCATTTCCTGTTGACCCTCTTGTCTGTGTCCGTATTCGATTTCCAAGACTTAATGATTATGCATGGAACCAAACCAGAGCAACGAAGTTCGAGGCACCTAAACTAAAAAAAGAGCCCGTCAATGGTTACTTACCCAACGTCGCAACGAAGGGTACATGATAATCTGTATTGTTGCTGTTTAGAGGAGTACTTTAACGAGGTCCGAGTCTCTTATAATTCCTTCCAGTTTCTCGTCTGCAGTGACTACAGGCAAGAGCTCTACGTCAAAACGTCGCATTTGTCTCGCACATTCACTTATGCCTGTCTTGTGATATAGTGATTCGTATTCAGCCATCATTATGTCCTTCACCGGCGCATTTGGAAGCTCTACTCTAGATACGCCATAGTACAAACTCATCGTATCCCTGACCGCTTCCCACGTCCACGCATCTTCGCCGGAACCTGCGGATAGGTCTGCCTTTTCTATTGTGTCTTCAATTTTGCTAGCCTTCAACAGGGCGCTCTCAGTTACAATACCTACGACCCTGTTGGCCGAATCGAGTACCGGACTCGCTTCAGCGTTTGCGAGCTTCATGATTTCACCTACAACGTCTACCGGGGTCATGTCCCAAACTGCAATGATTTCACGAATGATATAATCATCTACAGGAGTCTTGATATCCATATCTGCTATAGCTCTCACGATATCTGTTACTGTAATAAAACCGACAAGTTGCGAGTCGTCGACAACGGGCATACGTCTAATCGCATTTTCAGTGAATTTGCGAGCTGCTTCTTTGATGGTTGCTGTCGGAGAGACCAAAACGGGCTGCCTCGTCATGAGAAGGGCGATTTGGTCCTCCTCAGGATTTCGAAATATGTCGCCGCGCGTAATTATTCCCACAAGCATGCGATTCTTGAGGACAGGGACGCTTGTTATTCCCTTCTCCTTCATGATTTTAAGGGCCGAGTCTCGCGATCCCGGTACCTCGGCGAACACAACATCTCTTGTCATCACGTCTTCTACGTTCATTATCTTCAAGCCCCTCTAGCGTGATCGGTTCCAGTGATGCATAGGGTTCCTGCGACAAAGCTTAGCTTTAAGACCGGTGGCGCGGATCTCCCGTTGCGCAGTCTGAACTTCGTGCACATGCCGCCTTGTGATCTTGCGCTACTGTCGCGAGTCGCGCAGTTAGACGCTCTCATTTAAGCACCTAGCCCCGTGAGTGAGGAGGACGATATCGTCTGGACGAGCTCTTCTTACCACGCTGTTGATAATGTTCTCAGTTCCAAAGAGGTTGTTTGATTGGTTGTTAATGACTAGGAGACTAGCTCGCTTGCCGGCGACAATTGAGCCGAGTTCATTATCAATCCCTAATATCTTGGCATTGTTCATCGTTGCCATTTCGAGCACCTTGAGGTCGTCGTGCAGATATGCTTTTGACACAAACTCCATTTCCGCAAACATATTCAATGAATTCAGCATCACATTGTCCGTCCCGAGCCCGACAGTGGTCGCCTGTAGCATTTCTCCGATTGGTGGATGCAGAAAAGCCGAGCCGACGCCAGTTACTAGATTGGACCTAGGACACACTACAATAGGAATACCGCTTTCAATCTGGTGTTTGGAAGCGTAGGTCATATGGACAAGGCAGTCTGGATTAAATGATATGGCAGAATCAATATCCGAGTCGTCTCTCTCCCCTGCGTGAATGGCAACAAACTTACAGCGTGCTCGTGCTCTATCGATCATTGCTTTAGCGGCTGAGCTGCTGAAATCGCGACTTCCGCTTACCCCGAGGCCCGACGCGACATCGAGAATGGTATCAATTTCATTTTCTACTATATAATCTCGTCCGTCTTTTGGCCTGCCCAAAATTATCACCCATACATTTTTCACCTGGTCCATTGCAGTTTTTAGCGCATTTACGCCAGTTATCCCCCCTTCCCTAAAGTCTGCAAGCACGGTTGTTCCCGTAACAAGAGCGTCCAAAAGCGACTTGTACATCGCCTCGACCAAAACTCCCATTGCTGCGTCGCGGAGAGCGCGGTGTTTCAAGCCGTGAGGAGGTTTTACCAGTGTGTCTAAGCCACTGAACGAGACATCTTTAATTATGGAATCTCCGAGGTGTGTATGGGCGTTGATCAACGAGGGCATGACGATGCCGCTTGCCGCACAATTGTCCGTTTTGATGTTTGATCTCTCTTCTATTTCGACGATTCTCCCGCCTTCCACATAGACGTAACCCCTTATCAAATCAAAATCGTCGCCATTCAGAATGTGTCCGCCGACAACGTAGTCCTCCATAGCAACGTATAAATCGTAGCAAACTGTATTTTAAATTATGGCGAAAGGACAACGTCAAGCTGGCGGGCCTATGTCGAGCGCTGGCTTGGTAAGGTACTTTGAATCGGAAGATAAGAATGCCATACATATCCCTCCCCGATCAATTATCATCGCTTGCGTTCTCTCGGCAGTGATAATACTAACGCTAAATTATGTGTTTTAAGCTTTTTTCGTGACCAATGAGCGGTTCAAAGACGAGTCGATACTGAGAGTACATAAAGAATTTCCTAGGTGAGGTTTTTCGCTTGGGTGCATAAAAAGCATTGAAGAATGGCTCTGAGACGACTTGAATTTCGACGGGGTTCTACTCAAGATACTCTCGCATGGGTCATACTAGATTTCAATTCCCTAAAGTAGATGGAGCGCAAAAAGAAAGCACTCTAAATTCTTTGCATAAGCTGTTACTGAGCGCAGACTTTCAACTTAAACTACATTGTCCGTTCTCGAAACTTGCGTTTCCACGTACTCGTCGACCAAAAGTGCATGCTATTCCAAAACGCTCAACACCTATGAGATTCTTCGCTATGAAGCAGAGACGCTGAAAAAATTCAGGCTGGTAGACATAAGTGCTCTTTCGCCATTCGGATTGTCCCAGTTGGATTGCTTTGCGCTTTTGCTCCTCGAATACATAAACAATAGACCGCTGGAAGTGTCACAACTGCGATAGCAGAACGCGCTCGATGTGTTGAAGATCTTACGGCGTTTGCGAGACAACCGACTTGTCCACGGATAGAACTCGACAATTTCGTGCTGAAGATATCGTCAGAACTAAATCTGATCGACTGTCCAAGTTGCACGCGTTAGCTCCAATAAGCATTCGACTGTACGCTGACAGACGCCATCTACTGCTGAAGCCTAAGGCCCCATCCCGCAGACTTCCTCATGATTGCAGCGCTATTCTTTTCCACGTCAGAGATCAAAGCGGCGTTGGACAAATCGACATAGCTGGTGCCCAACTAGATGTTTTGACTGAATAGGATATCTGCAAGCAGATTGGGCTGGCATCGGAACTCATCTTAAGCTTTCAAAATCGGGCCGACTGCTTGTGCCTTTAAGTTACGAGCTTTTTTAGCGCACGTTCAGTGTTCACAGCCGATAGGGCGGTATAAGAACTTAATACTATAAACACAACTTTAAGCAAGATGGTTCGCTTAGCACTAAATCTGGTTCGGATTTTGTTTTTAGTCGCGGTGCTGCTGTTAACGGCCACATACGGCATGGCAAGCGTTCAAAAACAGGGGGACCTCTGGCTCGATCCAGTAGTGACGAAAGGGGAACTTGAATCTACTACGTGGATAAAGACAAACACACAATCTACGGATCATTTCCAAGCAGACATCTTCGGCGGCGAGCTAATAATGGGAATGACCACGCGCGTTCCTATCGTTGGCGGCGATTGGGCCAACGCACCAGATCCTATAGCGAATATGCGAGATTCGCAGCAGATTTATCAAACGAGCTCCGCAGAGGAGGCGCATGCATTGTGCAAACAGTACAACTTGAGTTACGTATTCGTTCCACTCAGCAGACAAGTTTTTTGCGGGTTCGGATGGGTACCAATTAACGCTACAAAGTTTGATAATAGTGACTACTTCAAGCTCCAATATTCAAATGAGGACGTACAAATCTATAAGGTGGCTTAGCAAAGCAAAAATTCGGGATCGCTTGACGTCGCTTGACGCTGCTACCGCTCTCAGATATGGCGTCATCATTGCACTATTCATCTTATTTTTGTGCTATCGCCTGAATGTCTTGCGAGGATTTGTGATCCCCACGTACGGAAATACCTTGTATCACGTTGGAATAGAGCGGCTGACGCTCGATTCTGGGCACTACCCGACGCAAGAGCTCTCGTACAACGGTGGCTTTCTGAACTTTTACGTTCCGGCATATCGCTTGCTAGTGGCTTCGCAGTCGTTATTTTCCGGTATAGATCCCATGGTGATCTCCGGGCTCGTTACTATAACGCTTTCTATCGCTATATTCGGCGTCATTTACGCATTAACGAAGCAGCTTGTACAAGCGAGTGCAGCCGTTTGCGCTTTGTTCTTCTTGACGCTGTCGCCAGAACTAACAATCTTCACCATCCGGGCACTGCCAGAGCTTCTTGGGCTGTTCATGTTTCCGCTTACTCTCTTTTTTGTTCTCGCAAACAGAACCAGTGCGCCTTTCAAGCTCAATGGATACGTAGTTCTCTCTGTTATTGCCGCAGCTGTGACCGCATTGACGCATCAAATGACGCTTCTCACCCTCGCCCTCGTTTTAGCAGCTTACGCACTCACACAAATTAAGAATAAAAACGAGTTTCTTAAGGCGTTTTTCCCACTTGTGACTATCATGGTGGTTTATACATTGTGGCAAGTATACACATTGCACACGGTGAGCAT
>JBAXDW010000112.1:0-5622 GCA_037140755.1 Methanobacteriota archaeon | reverse complement strand
TGATGAAGAAATGGCGCACTCCTACAATAGACTTATGCTCGCATTTTCGGTTAATCAATTAGCCGTTAAGGGTAGTATAGCAGCGCTTTCTGATCGCGCTTTTTTGGAGAGGACAATCTCTATGGTTGAACAGGGACGACAGTACATTCGCGAGAAGCTCCCTCTAAAGACGTACCCAAGCGAGGCGAACTTCGTATTCGTTGATGTTGCGCCGTACAACTCGCGCGACCTGTCGGAATATCTTCTGCGTAGAGGTATAATCGTTCGAAACTGCGACACGTTTCGTGGATGTTCCAGCTCGCACATGCGGATCACAGTCGGCCAACCGTGGCAAAATACAGCACTCATCGACGCTATCAATAAGTTCGTGAGTTCAACCTGATTTAGCCCATGCCCTATGAAAACTGCTCTTACGGGAACTCCAGGAACCGGCAAGACGACAATAAGCAAGATGCTACGCGACAGCTATGGTCTAGAGGTCGTTGACTTGAACGAAGTGATCCGCGCTCACGGATATCACATCGGGTGGGACGAAAATCGTCACTGCCTCGTTGTTGATATTAATGCCTTAAGAGCCCACCCTTTTTCAGACGGCCTCGTGCTAGAGGGGCACCTCTCCCATCACCTCCCAGTCGACCGTGTAATTGTTCTCAGGACTAATCCGGACGTGCTTCGCGAGCGCCTACAGAAAAAGGGTTTCTCAGACAACAAGATACGTGAAAACCTCGAAGCTGAAATCCTTGATGTGATTCTAATTGAGGCCCTCGGGGTGCACGGGAACAATGTTTACGAAGTAGACTCGACAGGGACGCCGAGTATCGCGGCACAGCTCGTGTGGGAAATCACGCAAGGACGCTGCCTTGAGCGATTCGTGGTTGGACAATACGACTGGACGGGGTATTTAAATGACGCTTGACGTATATAGGGGACCAATGGGGCGGATCTTAAGTCCGCTCGCGCGCTTGCTGTATAGGCACGGCGTGAGTGCAAACCAGCTGAGCTTACTATCCCTCGTTTCGGCAATAGTTGCTGGAGTTGCGTTCTATAGCCAACTGCTAGTTTTAGCGATAGTGGCACTAGCGTGCAATGCACTCTTCGATGCGCTTGACGGGTGCCTAGCACGGACTTCCAACAGCGAGTCGAGGCAAGGTGATCTGATAGACCACGTTGTTGACCGGTATTCCGATATATTCATATTCGTCGGCATTACGCTGGGTGGATATGTAACTTGGCAGATTGGACTCGTCGCGATCGTGGGTGTCCTTATGACAAGCTACCTGGGAACCCAGGCGCAGGCGCTTGGTGTCGGCAGGAATTATAGCGGCCTTCTCGGCAGAGCCGACAGACTCGTCCTCGTTTTTTTCGTCGCTTTGCTCAACGTGATATTTCCCGAGAACATCATCTGGTTTCCGTTACTAGGCTGGATGATGGTCTTTGTGGCCATTGCCAGCAATATCACAGCGTTGCAACGATTTTATCTTGCTTATCGCGAGATTTAAAGGAAAAACGTTGAACAAGCCGGTGTTTGTTGCGCGTCTGAAGAAACGTTGCTGTCTGTCGCGCCATGAACTCGCATAGACTGTTTTAGCTATGGCGGGTAGCATTCGCTAATCGACAAATCCGGTCTTGAGGAATGTCAATGAACTACGCGAACATTGACTCCAGCTGGTGCGCCTCTAATTTAGGAATGCCCATGACCTTGCGCACGGCATCGTCGAAATCGGCGACTATCACTGACTCGCGCTCTGATCGTATGGCAAACATGCCGGCTTCCATTGCAATAGCTTTTATGTCCGCGCCGCTGGCACCGTCAGTGAGCTTGGCAATCTTTTCGGCGTCAATTTCTTGAGCCAAGTTCATGCCGGACGTGTGGATCTTTACGATTTCAACGCGTGCTTCGTAGGTTGGGAGCGGGATGTCGATGAGGCGATCAAAGCGCCCGGGCCGAAGCAATGCAGGGTCGAGTATATCGCTCCTGTTGGTCGCACCAATGATCCTGACCTCGCCCCGATTTTCAAATCCGTCCATTTCGGCGAGGAGCTGCATGAGGGTCCGTTGCACTTCACGGTCACCCGAAGTAGCGCTGTCTAAACGCTTCGCTCCTATAGCGTCAAGCTCATCGATGAAGATAATGCTGGGGGCCTTTTCCCGGGCCATTTCAAATAGCTCTCGAACGAGTCGGGCCCCTTCACCGATGTACTTCTGCACGAGCTCACTGCCGACGATTCGAATGAAAACTGATTCCGTGTGCCTTGCAACTGCCTTCGCAAGAAGCGTTTTGCCGGTTCCGGGGGCTCCGTAGAGAAGTACGCCTTTAGGCGGCTCTATGCCTACTCGCTCAAATAGCTCAGGCTTTAACAGCGGGAGTTCGACCGTCTCTCGCAGCTCTTGAATCTGAGCGTCTAGGCCGCCGATGTCATCGTAGCTCACCGTTGGCGTCTCAATGATTTCCATCCCATAAACGGTCGGATCCTTCGATGGTGGCAAAGCGCCGACGATAGCGAGGGATTGTTGGTTCAGCGCCACTCTGGCGCCGGCGATGAGCTCTTGCTCAATGAATTGTGAAGCGTTGACCACAAACTTCGGGCCGGTTGAGCTCTTGATTACGACTCGATTGTCGTCGAGCACATCCAGAACAGTCCCAACAAGTAAGGGGGGACTCTTAAGTCGTTCAAGCTCACTTCTGAGTTTTCGGACTTCGCGCTCGTAGCGCACCTTCTGATTCTCGGCCGATCTCTTCTCGTTTTCGACTTTGCGATTGGCATCACGGAGCTTGAGATTGCGTTCTTCAAGTTGACGAACGCGATCCAGGAGGTATTCAGAAAAGTCGTTGCCTTTCTTGTCGCTTTCGTCAAAAGAGTCTTCCACTGTCGTCTCCTCCGCATGATAT
Source organism: Methanobacteriota archaeon (assembly GCA_037140755.1). Lineage (GTDB taxonomy): Archaea > Halobacteriota > Bog-38 > Methanoflorentales > Methanoflorentaceae > Methanoflorens. The sequence goes on along the minus strand of JBAXDW010000112.1, from coordinate 2,732 downwards.
TTAATATTGCATGCTATATATCCTTTGTTCGGAGAAAGCTATGCACTGCGAATTATGCGGAAAAGAGATCTTAGGGAAGCCAAAACGCGTTGTTGTTGAGGGGGCGGAGCTCGAAACGTGCGCCGTGTGCGCCAGCCTTGGCACGGAGATACACCGTTCTCAAACGTTCATCGGACCTACAAGCAAAGTCACTGCCCATTCCCGCACTAGGTATCGGGACATCTATCGACAAATGGAGGGCGAACTCGATCCCGACTTTGATGAAATCGTTAAAAACGCTCGAAAAAGAGCGGGCATAACGCAGGAGCAACTCGCAGCGAAAATAATGGAAAAAGCGCTCGTGATAAAGAAAATTGAGCGAAAGGAACTAACGCCTGACGATAAACTCCGAAAGAAACTCGAAAAGGCGCTGAACGTGAATCTCCTCATCGACGTCGGCAGGGAAAAAGCGCAGAGGGGCAAGCCGGCAGGAAACTTGACGCTAGGAGACGTAGCCGTGGTTAAGCGGCGGCATTGAAAGCTCTGCCCGCTTTGTGCGACAGCGTTGTACGGGGATGTGCCGTGACTAGCATTCGGATTACGAAGAATGTACGGGAAGTTGCTAACGCTGTTAGGGGTGGCGCTGCAGTTGCCTATCCGACCGAGACCGTCTACGGCATTGGCGCACTCGCGCTGCAAGAATCAACGGTCAGGAAAGTGATCGCACTAAAACAGATGGCCTCAAAGCCTCTCTCGCTTGCTGTTTCGAGCTTCGATATGATAGAAGCTGTTGCGCACGTCGGAGACGCCAGCCTTCTGCACCGGTTGTTGCCAGGCCCAATAACCGTGCTGTTGCGTAAGAAGGATGTCGTTCCTGCTCTTCTTACGGCAGGCACAAACCTCGTCGGTATCCGTTTTCCTTCGCATACTATTGCTCGGGCGCTTATTGACGCAGTCGGAGCCCCTATCACGGCAACGAGTGCGAACGTCACCGGTGCACAGCCAGCTACGCTCGCAGAAGACGTCGATATTGGCGCCGATTGCGTGCTCGACGGGGGCAAGGTCACATTAGGCCCCTCGACGGTCGTTGACCTCGTCAACTACGTCGTGGTGCGTCGAGGTGCGGGGTATGATGCCGTTTGTGAAAGAACGGGAATACCACACCTATGAAGGCAATAAAAAAAGGGAGCGCCGGAGCCTGTTTAGGCTCACGGACACCGATTTTAACTTTCGAATTTCGTCTTGCGGTACTGCTTGGGTTTATGCCGGCGCTTCTATTGACCGCGTTCTATAGTTCTCTGCCCCTACGAGGCAAACGCGTGTATGTCGTTCACGATGCCATACATCGGGTCATATTTCTTTGCATAGTCCGACCAGCTTCCTGAGACTCCTGTTTTACTTGCAAAGCTGTGGCCCACGACACTGTCCGGGATATTTCCGGTGTACCCACTTTTGTACATGCTAATAGGAACTGGATAGTTGTATCCTGGCGTGGTGAACTTTATCACGACTGAGAACCTATGCCCGGCGGTCAATGGCACGGATTTCGGAAGGGCGGTTGTGTAGTATCCCACATATGAGACGGTGCCTGTCTTGGTTGTGACGAGGGTGCCGCTCGTTGGATTCGTACTAGAGGGGTCCTTGTAGACCTTTATCGTGTACGCTGTGTTTTTGACGGGAGCGTAGAAGCCGACTGCTTTGAGGGTTGTCCCCCCCGCCTTTGCTGTGTAGGTGTTCGCGCCCCATCCAGTGGTTGATGAGAATCCGTAGTTGGAAACCCATCCTAATGGGTCGTATTGGTAGTTGGTCTTGTAGTTTGTAGTGGATTCAGCGGTAAACGCCGCAACCGTTTGCTTGCCCATGTTCTTGTCGTAGTACGAAACGTAGAAGTACCCGGACTTGCCCCACGTAGTGCCCCAGCTGTTCTTACAGATATAAGCGCCGTTTCCGGCCGGCTTCGTAGCGAAGTTCGTCTTGGCGTAGTTATCATTCCACCCGACAATCGTTATGGCATGGTTGCCCCCAGTTGTGGTACCATCGTAGTACGCCGCCGTCGACGCTTTGTAGTAAGTGCTTCCTGAACTTGACCCCTCCCACTGGAATGACGTGTATAAGGCGCCATAGGTCTGCAGGCCGTACTTTATAGCGTTGTTGCTGAGCGCGCTTGTTTTAGCTGGCAACAAAACCACTTTTTGCACGTGCTTCGCAGGGGAACCGGCCGCCGACGTGTCGGTGCAGTAGGTGGTCGTGTATGGGTCACTCGTCGAAGTAACCGGCCCCGTGTAGATCTTGCCGCCGTTCCAGTACTTCGTCGTTGTGCCCCAGCGTGCGAGGTATGCCGTTGACATCAGCCAAGTGCCGCCGTTGCAGCAACCATAACCGAATCCGTTTCTGTTATTCATAGCTTTCTCAGAATATTGCGTGGTAGATCCAGGCCGCAGATACGACTCGAGCGATCCGTAGGTCGCGAACGTCCAGCAGCTTCCGCATTGCTTCTGGTCCCCCACTGGGCTCACCTTCCCGTAATTGCGAAGGTCGTACGACGCCGGATAAGTCGCGGCGTAATCACTCTGTTTTCCGGCATTCACTTGAGATAAATCAACTGGTGTCGGAATGTTTCCGAGGCCTTTACCATCAGGCGTCTGCGTAGCCACTGTTCCGGCCGCTTGCTTGGCCATATACTCCGTCCAAGCGGGACTGACCGGCGAGATCTGGCCCTCTCCGGCAGTCGTGGGAGTCGACGTTGCGGTCGA
>JBAXDW010000111.1:0-5684 GCA_037140755.1 Methanobacteriota archaeon | reverse complement strand
AAGTTCTGGTGGCAAGGAGAGATCGGGTATTCTCAGGCATCGCTCACCCTCTATGACAACGGCGTGCTTAAAGCAAGCATGAGTCATAATATAAATTGGACGCAGCAGATCGTCACTCTTGCCGCCGGCACGCACACTCTTGAGTGGCGTTATTACCAGACGGGTTCCTCGGGAGGTGGATTTGAGGGTCGCCTAGACAAGGTTGAGTGGCTCCCGGCGCCTGCTCCGCCTGCTGCCACCACCTTCTTAATCGCTACCTCTACGACCTCGCCGACGACAAACGTTCCCTTCACTCTTTCCGGAACGTTAAAGTCAGGCACGGCGGCCCTCACCAGCAAACCCGTCCACCTCGAGCGACGCACGGGCACGACCGGCACGTGGGCGAATGTCGCCAACACCTTCAAGTACACCAACGCCTACGGGAAGGTTGCCGTCTCACAGACGCGGTCGACGGCAGGCACCTACCAGTACCGATGGCACTATAACGGCACGGCTACCTATTTGCCAGCGTACTCCGCAGCGGTGACGGAAACCGTCAAGAAGCCCACCACCTTCACCATCGCCACCTCGCCGACGGCACCCAAACTGAACGTCGCATTTACCGTGTAGGGAACCTTGAAGTCAGGCACGGCCGGTCTCAAAGGCCTCTCAGTGCACCTCGAACGCAAGATCGACAGCGGATCGTGGACTACTGTCGCCGGCACGACCAAGAATACGGGAACAGGTGGCACCGTCTCTGTCTCTCAGAAGGTGACGTCGCATCACACCTACTATTACCGATGGCACTTTGCGGGTGCTGCGACCTATCAGCCGAGCTACTCGCCAGTGAAGACGTTTAAGGTGTAAGCGAGAAGCGGGGGTACGCCCTCCGCCCTTCTTTTTTTCTTCTTTCTTTACCAGCCTAAAAAAATCATTTTGAGAGAGGATTAAGGCCGCCACAAAACTTCATGAGTTACGGCATGAAAAAGAGTCGTGTAAAATAGGAACGGTTAAGCAAACCATCGCCTCTTTGATACGCATATGCAATTCAAATCAATAACAGCGTTAGCTGTTCTTTTTATTGTGGTTGCCTCTTTCTTAGTAGCAGGTTGCACTCAAACGACTACACAGCAAACCACCACCCAGTCAATAGGAAATAAGTCGACTGAGAGTCTACCCACAAATCAAGGCATTGCAGTTACCGTAAAAGCGGTACAGTCACCGAGCCAAATCAGGTCTGAAACAGCAAGACCGGGATACAAGTGGGTTGTTTATAATACAACGGTGAAGAACGTTAACGCGCCGAAGAGGGGAATCATAATCACTAGGAACTATCTCTCCCTACAAGATACGCAGGGTCGAAACTACAATGTGAGTGGTTATTCGGACGCAGTTGGGCCCTTCAACTGGTCGAGTCATTCGCAACCGGGAGATGTGCTTGGTGGTATAGTTGTCTTTGAAGTACCTCAAAACGCTACGCTCAAATCTTTAACCTACTTTGACGGGACTACAAAAATAGTTACAACGCTATGATGTGTCTTTTAGTATGCAATTGAAAATAATAGCTGCGATAGCTGTTCTTTTGCTTGTGGTTGCCTATTTATTAGTAGTGGGTTGCACCACAAGTACTACAAGCAATACCAATCAAACACCTAGTGCTACTCCAAGCACAGTAACGCACGATGCTTTTTTGGAAAATTACCTCGCGGCGTACAAAAGCGCATGGTACGCAGAGAAGGACGTAAACATAACGATGTGGAACCTCACGTGGACAAACAGCACGTCCGTCCGTTTAGAATGCACTGAGTTCAATAAATCTCTAAATGAGACCTTCAACTATGTTCAGACATACCTCGTGTTTCCAACATCACAAGAAGCGACAAATTACCTTGACGCCATGAACAAGACAGCATACAGTTTAGCCAGCACGGCATACACAAGCGGAGGGACATATCAGAACGTGACCGGCCACGCACCACAGATTTACAAATACTACAAGTGGAACGAAGCAAATCTGAACAATCTCCCAGAATATACGCTTCCCGCGATTAAACAAATGGATAATCTCATCATAATACATACAGCAAAAACCAATTTAAGTTAGTCCGCATATCAGGGAGCGGCATAGCGTGTTCCTTTCGACCCCCCTTAGCTCCTAGCTTGTTATTTCTTTTTCGATTTCATTAGATTTTCGGGCACCGTTCACGAGTTGACACAAAACGTGTTAGGTACGGCTATAAAACCACCTTGCACATGCCATCTCTGAACAACAGTCAAAATCCCGCAACCAAAACGAAAAGAAAGCGGCGCTAAACGTGAACCCTGACAACAGCCAATGTATAATGCCAAAGGTCTCGTTGAAGACGCCTACTCCAACGGAGCCTGTGCCGGCAGCGACTCGGCTTCGATATAGACGCGGGTGGTCGCCGGGTACGCGCTTTGCAGGTCGGCTTCAATGCGGCGGATCGCTTCGTGCATCTGCTCGGCCGTGGTACCTACAGCGAAGCTCACCCCCATGTTGACGAGCAGATCGTGTGGGCCCATGTACATTGTAAGGATATCGCCGGCGCGCTCGACCGCCGGATCTGACTCCACGCGCCGCCGGATGTCCGCGAGCTCTTCAGAGTTCACGCCTTCGCCTAGCAGCAAACCCATGGTCCGCGACGCGAGAATCCCGGCCACACTCATCAGCAGTACGCCGATTGCGATCGATGCTACGCCGTCGAGATACGCATTGTTAAACAGGTGGCCGAGGAAGATCCCGAGGAACGCGAAGATGAGGCCGAGCAAGGCCGCACTGTCCTCGAGCACTACCGTGTAGAGGCTCGGGTCCTTCGACCGCTTGATGAACTGCCAAACACCTATATCGCCCTTGGCCTGTAGGAGATGCTTAATGGCCACTGTGAAAGATCCGCCCTCGACTAAGAACGAGATGGCGAGCACGATGTAGGCCGCCGTGGGGTCGCCCATCTGAGCGGCCGGCGTGACGTTGCGAATATGCAAGAGACCCTCGTAAAGCGACATGCCACCGCCGATACCGAAGATGGAGACCGCCACGATGTGCGTCCAGAAGTAGAGCGACTTACCGTAGCCGAATGGGTGGCTTTCATCGGCAGGCTGCTTGGCGCGGTTCATTCCCAGCAGCACGAGGCAACCGTTTCCCGTATCGACGATCGAGTGGATGCCCTCAGAAATCATGGCCGACGAGCCGGTGATTGCCGCCGCAACGAACTTGATGATCGCGATGATCAAGTTGCCGATGATGGCCGCGACGACCGCTATTTTAGAATCGCCTTGTGTTGCCATAGGCTATCTCCCCGTCGGTAGCGGCCCTCACCGCCAGTCCCGTGTCAATCCCCTCCTTATCATATTTAACCAAACTTGTCTTTTTTGACAATCAGAGACTTAACGAGCGTGAATTATCAAATAAAGCGGCTTTGCGGCTCAATACAACACAGTCATTACAGTTTATGATGGTAACATGACCTCCGCCAGATATAGGCGATATTGTTGGTTTAACGAATCGAGCACGTTGCAGAGCTTAGAGTGAGTGCTATCCATTCGAAGAATACAAGCATCCACTTCTGAAAATGTTTATGATGTGTGCTTAAAGTATTGGTCAAACCCGGCGGGGTTAGAAACGAAGGTTTTGAAAGCTATTAAATCAACTTTTAAATACATTTTTGAGACATATCGCTCTATGTTACCTAAGTGATGTTGAATCATGACCATCATACCCGATTTAATTGACAAAAAGATTCGTGTGGAAGAAGCTGCTTCAAAAGCAATCAAAGATGGTGAAATACTTTCGGAATTATTAGAAGGAATTTTATCGAAACAGGATGAGATCAGGTCCAATAGTTACCATGTTTTATTGAATATTTCGGAACATAATCCAGAAAAATTATATCCTAAATGGGATTACCTAGCAGATCTATTAAAGAGCGGTAACCAGTATCACCGCTATATTGCCATCAACCTTTTAGCCAATCTGGTGAAGGTTGATACAGAAAAGAGATTTGAAGCCTGTTTCGACCGGTACTTCGATAATATCGCTAGCAAAAAGACGATGGTAGCGGCACAAGCGACTTTGAATGCGGGCAAGATAGCCAAAGCCAAACCAAATCTTCAAACGAAGATCACCACTACTCTTTTGAAAGTTGATCAGATTCATCAAGGTAAACAGACTGAATTGATGAAGGCTTATGCCATTGAAGCACTCAATGATTACGTTGATGATATTGCTGATAAAGAAAAAATCATCGATTTTATGAAAGCACAGTTGGCGAGCGATAGTCCAAAAACGAGAAAGGCAGCGAAGGTTTTTTTGGAGTGCAACAGCAGCAAGGAGGGTTAAGGCGTTACAGACACCCTGGCAGGGCATCTCTTTCTTTGTTAACAAATAGGGTTCTAAGCCCAACATAGGGGGCGGATTGTTGGTGTGTAGATAGGAGTCAACTTTGTTGATCGTCTTCCCACCTGTACCACTTCTTCCTCGTTTGTAAGCGATCAACGCTGCAGTTATAACAAATTCCATTATGGCAGCACAGCGCTGCTCCGCACTTCGTACACTGCCACTTCGCATTCTCACGCTCCATAAAAGCGACAAGCGAATGCTGCTTGATAAAGGTGAGATTTTCGATCAGACTCGTGCGGTAATGCTTTTGATACCGTGCGTCAATTTTCTCCAAGTTCCGGCACGGGAAACTGGCGCATTCGTAACAAAACCGAACTTTGCGATTCAGAAGGAGATCGCATCGTTTCTTTAGAAACGCGCATTTCTTATCCCGGGGGCGACATCCCGTGCAATACGGCATTCTTACCCCTTTACGTCTAATATCGTATTTGTTCGCAAGATAGCTGCTACATACCGAACAGTTCATACCACACGGCGCGATCAGTCCTGTATCATCAGAAAGAGCATCGAGCATGTTGCACCTAGTGGAACTATTGCTTGCTGATTCATATAGATGGGTTTTATCTGCTAAACCGCAGGCGCTTTGTCTACGTAGCGACATCAGCAAGCGTGTTATCTCGGGAAGGATGATCGTTGACGCACTTGCAACAGCACGCTTGCGGAACACTGCTTGTCTCGTTTTGCACATAGATGCCGTCTGGCGTTCCGTCCGCCGTCACGGTGATAGTGCCCTTATCACACGTGCTCCACAGCTTGCCCTTGAAATAATCAAAATTCTGCGTCCCTTTGTGCAACCCTTCTCAGTAGGGCTCGCTTGTACGCAACTGCGGACCAAACGTCATGACCACGTAACGCGGCTTTACAACGCTATAGAACGCGTCATCCGGTTTACTAAACCCATGGTGGCCGAGCTTGAGCACGTCTGCTGAGAGATGCTTGCTTTGTGTCGGATCACCGAGCATCGCGGCATCCGCATAGCCGCTTCCGGGCAGGCTCGTGTCCCCTGCAAGCAGGAAATGTACCTTTCCGTAGCCGATCCTGAGCACGAGTGAGTTTTCATTTATCGCTGCGTGATTGCTTACCCCTTCGGTATCCTTCACGCGTTTCTGCAAACTTGTGGTAAGTGCCGGATTGGGACTCAACACGTAGGTGAGCGTGTCCTTTTGCGAGGCCCCGTCATGTCGAACATCAAGTGTATCTCCCGCTGTCACGACGAGGCGCTTTACGTGTTTTTCCTTCAGCTGTGCGAGGTATGCTTCAATTGAAGCACGCTCGTGGCCGTTTGCTT
>JBAXDW010000110.1:0-5720 GCA_037140755.1 Methanobacteriota archaeon | reverse complement strand
GCCGACGTGCACGTAACCGCATTCTCGGCAGACCCACTCGACCTTCCGATCCTTCTTGAATACAGTGCCAGCTTCTACCTGTGCGAGCATCATCTTGTTCTTCTCTTCGTGGTGAGCTTCCGCGACGCCAATCGCCCTTAGCCTCTTGGCAATTTCAGGCAATCCTTCGCTGTCGGCAACGTCAGCGAATTCAGGATACATCGTCGTCGCTTCGTAGTGTTCGCCGGCGATCGCTGCTTTAAGATTCGTAGCGGTGCTGCCAAGCGACGTCGAAACAGCGGCTTCGATTTTTATTTCGGCAAAGTTTTCCGCTGCGCCAGCGTTGAGCGCGTTGATTAATTTGGAAGTCCAGCTTGCGTGCTCACGCTCATTGTCAGCCGTTAGCTGTAACGCCTCTGCGATCTGTTCAAAGCCTTCTTTCTTTGCTATCTTAGAGAAGGATATGTACATATTTCGCGCCATACTTTCGCCCGCGTAAGCTTTTGCAAGATTTTCTACCGTTTGTCTCATTATTTTGCCTCAGTTATTCTCAATGCAAGCAGCGCTTAAATCTTTGGTTGCGGCAACCTCTGTCGAGCATATTTCCTTAGACAGTGCCTGTGACTAGTTTTATGTTATCAATGTGGAGGTTGCAGACTTGGGTCTACGTAAGACTGCCCTTTGGCCTAGAATTATGGAACAGCTCGAGGTAGCAAGAAGCGTGGAAATTGCCCGGACTATTATCTTGAAGCTAATTGAGTGCAGCTTTTCGTCCTAAGTCCATCAGCCTAAAAGAGCGCAGTCTGCGAACAGGCCGTGAAATCGAGTTGTGGATGGGGTCTTCTATCTTCCCTGCTCAGAAAGGTCGACAGTTAATATCCCGGTCTTAAGAATGCAAGATTCGCTTTCTGAGAGCGCTCGGCGCTGAGCTCGCGGCGAAATAATTGCACTGTTGCCAAATGGATCGTCTATAACGAGGGTCATTTCCCCTTCGCCCCTTCGTACCTTGTCGATCATTTCAAGTAGGTGATTTCCCAGCTCGAATTTAATGGGATCGTTCGACGACCATTTTGTAGCCATGGCGACAATCTCTTCGACTCTGCGGAGGACGCCCTCGACGTTCGAAACAAATGCTTCAGAAGCCGAGCTTGGTTCGATGGTTACGCCAAGTTCTGGAATCTGTACGGTGCCTGAGGATGATCTGATCACCCGCGTAGCGAAGTCGCCGCTATCAAATTCCATCTCATATCGAGCGGCTTCGTGCTCGGTCAGTGATATTGTGTCGGCGTACTTAAAGCCACACGTGCAACTCGCGCTCACAAGCATGATTTCGCCAAAAAAAGGTATCTCGTCGGTGCTGAACTTGAAGGTGAGAACGTCCGCACAAAGAGGGCACGTGCTCTCAATTGCTGCTTCCTGCGTCATGACAAAAAAGATGTTCCCGGTATCTTGCTATTAGTAAGAGCTTGCCCCGAGCTTCTTGCGGTCTATCTTGATCGACATCGGGGTCACAATGATCTGATCGTCTCCAAGTCCGGCAATATCTCCATGAATGTCCGTTGCGACTTGTCGTAGTTCCTTTACGATTCTATCGAGGGTGACACGGTCCTGCTTTATGTGAGCTATGTCAATAATAACGATGTTGCCTTTGAAAACCTCGTCTTTGAGCGGCGTGAGATTGCTGACGTTGATTAACTCCGCGACCTTGACATACGTAGCTGCCGGTTCCTCCTCAAATACCTCTTCGTACTCTCCGAGGTCCAGCTCCAGATATTCATCAGGTTCTGCGTGCGGACGGCTCCCAAAAATTCTATCGATCAAACTTTTTTGCGCCATTTGGAACTCTCACCTACAATCGACTCTTTTTTATTACGCGATAGACATCTTATAGTTTTCGTGCTTCAGTTTATTGTAGATTCGTAGGGGTACTTAACGTTGCCACTATAGATATATCACTCGCTCCTTTTTTTAGATGAGGGCGTTGCAATGTCTTTTTTGAGAACATGCGTGTGATTAAGGCGACACGTGCCAGATTTTGTCGCCCACGTGGTGTAGGATCCGCACGGCTTTGCCTTTCGTTTCGTGGATCATCTCGTCGCCAGTGATAAGCGCCGTTCCGACGCCAAGCGGTTTATTGTGCCTCTCGTCGATAATGACGACAAAATCTCCTGGTGTTATGCTTTTGTCGGCGTCCACGATGCCAGGGCTCATCACATCAGCGCCGTTATGGATGAATTGCACGGCCCCCATATCAACGGATACTAGGTGCCGTCGTGGATGAAGTTCTAATGCGCCTCGCACAGTGAAAAACGGCGTTTTTTCAATGCAGAGAGCCACTGGCACCCCGTTTAGAAGAATAAGCGTACGCTCTGACGTTTCGAGCACTTCGAGCTTGCCCTTGAGCGGGTTCTTGGTTTCGTACGTGCTAAGCGCAGCTACAACGCGCCGCGCCACTTCTGTCTTCAGGAAATGCCGTTTTTTCGCTGTCACGCATGCAGACCTTACTCGACGTTCAAAGATAAACTTAAGTATGTTATCAGGGAAGAACTACTTGTGAGGGGTATGCAATGAGTCAGAGGCCGCTTGATATTTTGAATGAATCCCTGGAAACGCCAGTAATCGTGAGACTCAAAGGGGGTAGAGACTTCAGAGGGGAGCTTCAGGGATATGACATTCATTTGAATCTCGTTCTTGATAAGGCCGAAGAGCTCAAGGGCGGCGAGGCAATCAAGAAGTTTGGAACCATCGTCGTTCGCGGCGACAACGTCGTGTATATATCACCTTAACGTAAAGTGACACTCTGTGAGGCAACCGAATGACAAAGGGAACGCCATCAATGGGCAAGCGGCAGAAACGCACGCACGTCACGTGCAGGCGCTGTGGCGCGGTCTCATTCAACTTTCGTAAAAAAACATGCGTCCATTGTGGGTTTGGTCGCTCCAGGAGGCTTCGGAAGTACAGCTACCTTAATAAGTATTAGTCATTTTTTGAATAGGGATATAGTCGATGAAAGACAAGTGCGGTGTGTTCGGAATCGCCTTGGATTCCAAAGAAGCCGCATTACCCATTTATTACGGTCTTTACGCGCTACAGCATCGCGGTCAGGAATCGGCGGGAATTGTAACGCACGACTCGGCAATCCATATTGAGCGCGGGATGGGTCTCGTCCACGAGGTATTTGACGAACACCGGCTAGGACGCCTAAAAGGATCTCGAGGCATCGGCCATGTGCGGTATTCCACGACGGGGCTCAGCCGGGTAGAAAACTGCCAACCGGCACTCGTTAACTATCGAGGCGGCACCATTGCGATCGCACATAATGGCGATATCGTTAACTCCTTCGATATCAGGCAGGGGCTCGAGTCAGAAGGCCGCATTTTTGTGTCAGATTCAGACACAGAAGTCATTGCGCACCTTCTAGTGAAGGAACTTATGCGATACGACATCATCACGGCCGTTCACGAGCTTATGAACAAGCTCCGCGGGTCATATTCTCTCACGCTGCTCATAAATGATGCCGTCATCGGCGTCCGAGACCCCTATGGCATCAAACCACTCTGCGTCGGCAAGTTAGACGATGGCTATGTCTTGTCAAGCGAAAGTGCCGCGATCGATACGCTAGGGGGAGAGCTTCTAAGGGACGTCCGCCCCGGCGAGATTGTCGTCCTCAAGCCTGATGGGTTCGTGAGCCAACGGGCCGCTAAGAAAGCGGTAACGGCACATTGTATGTTCGAATACGTCTACTTCGCTCGCCCAGACTCGGTACTCGACGGTTCTCTGACATACGAAGTGCGACGTAAGATTGGTCAAACGCTCGCAGATGGGGACATAGAGGCAGATATCGTCATTCCAATTCCTGACTCAGGAATCGCTTTTGCTATTGGCTACGCAGAAAAATCCCAACTGCCATATACAGAGGGTTTGATAAAGAACCGGTACGTAGGCAGGACCTTTATCATGCCCGGCCAGGATTTGCGCGAAACGGCTGTAAGGCTGAAACTAAACGTGATTAAGAAGCACATCAAAGGCAAGAGGGTCGTGATGATCGACGATTCAATTGTCCGCGGAACGACATCGCGTAAGATCGTTGACATGCTGCGAGCAGCTGGGGCTGAGGAAGTGCACATGCGCATAGGAACGCCACCCATCGTCTCACCGTGCCATCTTGGGATCGACATGCCGACCTATGGGGAGCTTATTGCCGCCCGAAAAAGCGTGGACGGCGTGAAACTGATGATTGGTGTTGACTCACTCAAGTACATCACCCTCGCCGGTCTGATCGATTCAATTGGTCTTCCCCGTGAGAAGCTCTGTTTGGGCTGTCTCACTGGTATTTACCCGATCGAGAGACCTGTTGAACGTGCAATGCAACTGAAACTCGATGCGTTCGCGACTAAAGCGAAGAGGAAAGCTGACCGTACTCCTGCCCCACCGTTATCATCTCCCTCCGTAGAAGCGCCTCGGCCGGCGACGTGAACAGGTAAGCGAGTGTAGGCGTTCAGCGGCAGGAAAACTCGTCGAGAGCGTACGCACTTAAATCTCGTTTCCCGATTATCATTTCGAATTCGATGGGCGTTAGCATCGGGGCTTTGAAAAGCCTTGTATCGTCTATAGCAATGCGCGGACAGGCCGTGTTCACGTATGCATCTGCAGGGAACTGATAAAGCGTCCAGGGGGTCACCTCGTTTATCGTCACCGTGTACGCTTCGTAACCACGTCTTCTCGCCTCTTCTGCGAGCTCATAAGCGAGGTGAAACCTTTGCTGGCCCGCCTTAGTGCCGACGAGCATACAAAATGTATGTGCATCCATTGCCTTCGCAATGAGGCCATACCGTTGCTTTATAATGAGGTCAACTTCTGCAATTGAGGTTTTTCGTAGATACGGATCCGCGATGATCACCCGTTTCTCCGTTGCAAGTGCTACGCCGAGCGCGTGGAAGGTGCCGCTTCCAACATAAAGATACTCGTCTACGTCAATTGCCCGCGCTGACGAAAAGTTGCAGCCTAAAACCTGGCCACGATACTTGACCCTTCCGTCACCATATCCGATGGAACACTGTAACCCGGCTGATTGAAGGTGATGGCGAACCGAGTCTAACGTATGGACGTGTTGCACGTTCGTCACGATGCCCACCCGATGCCCGCTGATGAGTGCAAGCGCATCATTTACTGTCGGAATGACGTCGACGTCGCTCCGCACCTCAACGAAACAGACGTGGTGCGCTGCGAGTTCAGGAATTTCTGCGTGACCAAAGTGAACCAACAGATCAGCTTCTGTGTCATAATCCAGGTCGCAGGCGCCGTAGCACGGATTCCCCGAGAGTAGAACATTGACGTTGACATGTTCCTTTATGTGCTTCGCTACCACAGGGCCATATCGCTTGAGCCCCTCAGGAAATTGGAGCTGGAGGACGCGCGCTCGGTTCTCCCGCACCAGTGCAACGATTCGCTCGACTTCAAAGTCCATCTTTAGCTAACGGTCGGTTCTCAGTGTACTTCTGGCCTTGAGCGGGACAAGAATGCGATTGCCGCTAAACCTTGACGAGCTCTTTCAAGTCATTGACGAACTCTAGAATCGTCGGTTCATCGATGTGTGGCATTATGACGATTCGCAGTGCGCCACCCATAACAGATACACGCCAGCCGCGCGCGGTGAGTCGGAGCGCGATCTGCTGTAATTCTGGTAGCTTGAACGCTATGATGTTCATGACAGGGGGGATTACTGGATAAACTCCAAATTC
>JBAXDW010000109.1:0-5763 GCA_037140755.1 Methanobacteriota archaeon | reverse complement strand
GAAACGGTGCCTGCTGGTATGGCCTCCACTTCGGCTGCTTAAACACAAACGATCCAAACTGCACCAAGTGTGCAGAGCGCCTCGCCCACGCTGCGAACAGCGTGTTTCGCCCCGAGCTCAACAGCGTTAACTGAGTTTAACATCTTAGACGTATATTCATGTCCAGTTACCCCCGTCGCGGTGCCTTCCACCGTTGTCCGGTTGTAAAACTGTATAATGATACGCGTGGTGATATTAAAGTTAGCGCAGGTTTAAGCTGATAGAGGGTCTAACTTTTATTCACTTTTGTTAAGGGCGGCGAAGAAAAAAAAGGATTGAGAATAAATGACTGAAGATTTAGAGCGATACAACTATTTTGATGAGCTGATGAAGACTATAGACACCGCTAAGATAGATGGAGTATCTACAGCCGATCTAATTGGGATCAAGGCTGCGATATGGACTGCATCGAACAGAGAAGCCATTATCCATCTCTTAAATCTTCTCGAGGATAAAGGAATTATGACAAAAGATGAGCGGCTGGAGCTCAATAAAAACGTCCTTAAGGCTATGCAAAAGAAACTCGATGAGGCAGCAGAGAAGTACCCGTCTATTGCCGAAGGGCTGAAGCAATCTGGCAAGCCGCAAGAAGGCTAGCGATTGCTATGCGACTTAAAGGCTTTAAATCCGAGTGAATTCCTTGATCCACCCTAGTGTGCTAAACAGTTGAAAAAGAAAAAAAAACAAGCTAAGGAATAGGTTATAGGAGCTTGCTATCCTGTTACCTGATATCTAGACTAACCCACTATTTTTGTAGTAGCCACCCAAATAAGATTGTCCATTTGTGTAATCTCGTGGAATCTATATGTTGAGATATTTGACTCATTTCCTTCGTACCACGCGTATTTTTTATAAACCTGCGGTGCGTGACCCGTTGCGTTCAGATAAGCCCCACTCGTGTATTCCGTGCTAGCAAGTTTGTATGCTGTTAAGTTTGTAGCGTTAAGGTAATTTGTCGCGTCTTGTGTCGTTGGAAATTTAGTAATGGTCATGTTTTGGCTTCTAGATTGGTTTAAAGATATGGATTTGTTTACCCATTGCAATCGTACTGATGTGCTATTAATCCACGTAACTTCCCACGCTGTAATGTTCAAGCTGCTATTCGATGACCGGTCGTTTTTCCACGCAGCCAAGTAACTTTCCAATAAAGCGTCGTGCGTCACTGCTGTGCTTGTCGTCGCAGTGCTCGTTGTCTGATTGGTATTGTTTGTAGTGCTTGTAGTACATCCAGCTACTAACAATGAAGCAAACAATAGCGAAAGAATCGCTATCGTAGTTATCGGTTTTAGTCTCATAAACGTATGTAAGAATCTACAGTAAACTTAACTATTCCGATTCTATTCTTTTTTTTCGGAGCTTTCTCCTTTGGCGTGTGGATACATCCAAAGTCACAAGTCACAAGTCACAAGTCACAGCCATCGTCGGCGATCAAAACAGATTAGTGATCGCATAAGGAGTGAAAGAGCTTCCACAAGGAGAAAAGCTCTTGGAGAGCAAGTCGCGATATAACAAACTCATTAACTAGAAGAAAGACAAGCACTCGTGCACGAGCACGAGCACGAGCAAATAGACGGTTCCAAACCAACCTATCTTGATTTTTGGCTAAACTATGGTCATATCTCATAGGGATTGCGTCAGCTTGTGAACGGTGCTTAAAAATCAAAGGAAATCGCGATTTGAGAATCTTGCAGTTCGCCGCCTGTGCACTGCCTCGAGAACTAACGGAGCATGCGGCGTTGCTGATCATCGCGCAACAACACATATAGCTTCACGTCGAGCTGCTGGTATTTCGGAATACGTGTTTCGCTGTTGCCCGAATATATTAAGTCTGTTCACTAGCTTGGACTCACAATTATAGGTGGTTCATTGTCCAAGGTTGAGCATTCTATTTGGAACCCTACCGCTTCTGAATTTTTCACATACCAGGAAGATGAGATTTCGTCTCGAAGAGTTTCCAGGTTCGCCCTCCCTGTTGTGATGATGAGTGTCGCTCATAATCTGCCGCGTTCCAGCCGTGCTTCTTGTTATTAGCGTGTTCCATTATCTCGCCTTAATCGAGTCGGTCATTGATCTCACGTCACACAATACCTTGCCTCGCCCAAGGGATAGTACACTGTCAAATACGCTGCGCCTACGTTGCATGTGCATCAAGGGGGTCTTGATAGTCTAGATAGATTTCGTATATCGCTCGATCGCTTCGCTCCCGTCGCTTGGTTTAACGCAGGGAAAGGCTGTGCTTTGCTTCTAGATGGCAGCAAGGGGTGGGGCCAGGGTGCTGAAACAAGATCCTATATATCAGAACTTTAAAAAACGCTTGCCAGCTGCAAAGAGTAAAAATCGAAAATTGGTTGGATCAGATGACGACAGATGACACAATACGAGTCGCGGTAACAGGCGCGTGCGGTCGCATGGGAAGTCTCATTATCGAAAACGTTGCGCAAGCCGCGGACATGGAGCTTGTGGCCGCGTTCTCGTCTCAATCTAAGACAAGACCACAATCGCACGAGTGTACGCGGTCTTTAGTTCCTTCTTGACTATTGCCCCGCACCGTGAACACGCTTGCGTAGTATTTGTAGGGTCTACCATGACCACGACTGAGCCAGCTTCTGCCGCCTTGCTCTCCGTGTATGTCGTGCCTTCTATCTCTATCTAAAACTCTATGAAGCTTGATTTTAACGTTGCCTATCTTGGATATGCGGACTGTAGAATCGTCGTTTAGATTTTCTAGTAATTTGAAACCTAGCTGTGGGTAAGTGAACGAATCATAGCGCCCTTTGCCCTTGAATCGCGGATAGCCCGCTTTTCCTTGATCTCCGGCTTTGACCCGTCGAAAGAACGCCTTAAGCGCCAAATCTACGCGTTGTTGCACTTCCTGAAGCACTTGAGAATGAACGGTTGTAAGTTCGGGGCGCTGCGCTTTCCACGACGGGAGCATGTTATGCGTTTCGTAATTTGAAATTGACTTCCGTTCCTGCTCCCATGCATTTTTCCGAGTCGCTAACGTTTCGTTATAGACACATCGGCACAGCTCTAGCGTTTTATTCATTATAGTTTGCTGTGCTTTCGTCGGATAGAGCCGATAACGATAGACTTTAGGCACATTTAGGTACTATGGTCCTAACCTAAAGCATACGTATTTTATGTATTTGTCGCTCTCATCTCCCATCTTTCGCAAGGAGACTTCCCGCTTGATTTAGATAAACCTATTAGCAGAACCTTATTTTCAATAAATAAAATCAAATGTAAGTAATTGAGACAAAAATGCTTAAAATTGAAAGGTGGGGAATGGTGTTAATTTCGAATGAAGGTACACTCAAGAGCTGGAATGATGGGCCGGTAAAACAATCCATCCTCGATTTTCTAAAATCGTCCACACAAGAAGGTCCGAACTATGTTCAACCCGCAGATCGTATCGCAACATTCGATAACGACGGGACACTGTGGGTAGAGAAGCCGTTACCGGTCCAACTTGATTTCGTTTTCAGAGCTTTTACTAGAACAGCTCAGAATGATCCGTCTTTGGTGAGTAAGCAGCCTTACAAAGCTATTCTCGAGAGAGATAAGACCTTTTTCCAAAAGGCAGTCGAACAAGACCCCGAGACTACTATGGCTCTTGAAGATGCTTTTGCACGGCAGTGGTCGGGACAAACTCCAGATGAGTATGAAGCTGAAGTGAGAGAGTTTTTTGCTACCGTAAAACAGGAGAAATTCGCAGCCAATTTCACCCAACTAGTGTACAAGCCTATATTAGAGCTTTTCGACCTGTTGAAGAAGTACGAATACCGGGTGTTTGTGTGCTCTGGGGGCGGTCGTGATTTCATGCGCATAATTTCTGAGGAAACATGGGGCATCTTCAAGGAGAACGTAATAGGCACAGCTTCCGAGTATGAGTACGATAACGGCACGTTAAAGAGCGTTGAAAAAGTTGTTGGAGGGCCCGCTCTAGGACCCGGAAAAGTCGAGCATATATTCGCCCGAACCGGACGCTTGCCTATTTTTGCAGCGGGTAATGGTGATGTCGATATAGAAATGCTGGAATCTGCCAGATTCAGATTATTGATACACCACGACGATGATGAACGTGAATACGCGTATGAAAATGGAGCGGAGAAAATACTCGCCATTGCCAAGGAAAAAAATTACACCAGTGCAAGTATGAAAAACGACTGGAAGCAGATTTTTAGGTGAAAGACAAACCCGAATTACCTGCTATCGATACAATCGCCACGAGCCACGGAAAAATTCGTTGCCGTAATTGCCGAGGACAACAAAAGCTTCTACTATGCCGATGAAGATGGTTTCATGGAAGGCCACATCAGCAAAAAAGATCAGATTAACGTCATTTATCGTCATTCAAGTTCCTCCGATACTGTGTAGCCGTAGGAACCTGGACGAAGAAAAAGTAACCCGTAAGCATCAAATTTTAAATCTATATTAGGAGAGAGTTTCGTGAACCGATCTTATGAATACAAAAAGTTCTGTCTAGTCTTTTTAACAGGCCTGCTGATTTCCCCTTTATCAGGATGTTCAAAATGCGTCGTTTAAATCAAATTCAACCCAAAGGCTACCCGATTGCATCCGATGTTCAAACAACGCTCCAGAGGACAGTCGCGCCGGGCGCAACACCTTCGACAGCGATTGCTCTTGATGAGGTTTCCAAATACAGTCAATACGGCTATGGAAACTGGAATTATGGTCCAGGTCTCCCCTACGATAAACGGCTTGATATCATGCCGGCTACGTATAGTGGTTCAGCTGTCACTAAAAAAACTAAACTTTTGAATTTCTTTACCATCACAGACATCCATATCACCGACAAAGAATCGCCTAATCAGTCGATCTATCTTCAACACCTGCACCCCACATTGCCGGTTGGGGCCTCTCTACATTCAGGGGTTATGTTATACACAACGCATGTTCTCGACGCCGCCGTCCAGACGGTTAACGCCCTACACAAACAGAACCCGATTGACTTCGGCCTCTCTCTGGGCGACGCCTGCAATAGCACTCAGTACAACGAACTCAGGTGGTTCATCGACATCATGGACGGCAAGGCAATTACCCCCAGCTCCGGCGCCCATCTCGGAGCCGATACCATCGATTATCAGAAACCTTATAAGGCGGCAGGGCTGGGTGAGACGATCCCCTGGTATCAGGCGCTCGGCAACCACGATCATTTCTGGATCGGTTCAGTCCCTGTGGACTATAGCCTGCGGAAGGACCTTCGGCAATCCTACATCACCGATGAAGTCTTCGCCGCGGGAGATGTCCTAAAAGACCGCAGAAAAATTAACAGCCGTGAGTACTATATGGGCGTGCTCGATGGCTCGACTCCTTACGGTGATCTTTTCAAGGCAGGACCCGTTGGAAATTTCAGCAGCGCTCCGAAGGTTGTAGCCGATCCTGATCGCCGTTCACTTTTGAGAACGGAGTGGATGAATGAATTTTTTAAAACGTCTTCAAGTCCGGTCGGTCACGGTTTCAACGTGTCCGACGCCAATAATGGATTTGCCTGTTATAGTTTCGTACCGAAATCAACGGTCCCGATCAAGGTAATCGTTCTCGACGATACCCAAAAAGAAGACGATGGCTCCGACGACATTCATGGTCATGGCTTTCTGGACCAGGCGCGTTGGGCCAGGCTTAAAAAAGAACTTGCAGATGGCGACGCGGCAGGACAGCTCATGATCATCGCCGCGCACGCACCGATCAACGTCGAAGTAA
>JBAXDW010000108.1:0-5810 GCA_037140755.1 Methanobacteriota archaeon | reverse complement strand
GACCATTGGAAGCCATTCGCTAAGTCTCAAGTCGGCGGGCGCTAGTCATTCGCGAGGGCGAGGAACGGCTCTTTGCCGGTCGCGAAGTTGTGCGGGGAGACATCGTCGTCCTCCACGAAGGTGATCGCGTACCGGCCGATAGCATCCTCCTGTCGAGCTTAAATCTCGCTGTCGATGAGTCGCTGCTCACCGGCGAATCGGTGCCGGTGCGAAAAAAGGCCGGCGGTGAAATACGGGGAATGGAACGTGCTGGCGGTGAGGGCACGCCATTTGTGTATTCAAGCACGCTAGTCGTTCGTGGACAGGGCGTAGCAGAGGTGCGCGCCACAGGCGCTGTCACCGAGATAGGTAAGATTGGCACCGCCATTCGCTCGCTCGATAGCGAAAAGACGGGGCTTCAAGTTCAAACCGGACGCTTTGTTCGCAATATTGCGCTCGTTGCATTCGCCTTGTTTCTTTTTGTCGTTATTGTCTACGGAGTGACGCGGGGCAACTGGCTTGAAGGGCTTCTCGCCGGCATCGCGCTCGCAATGGCAATGCTGCCTGAAGAATTTCCCGTCGTGCTTACCGTGTTTCTCGTGCTCGGGGCGTGGCGCATCTCTCAGCAGCAAGTGCTCACCCGCAACGCGCCTGCGGTCGAGACTCTTGGGGCGGCGACCGTCCTCTGCACTGACAAGACCGGTACGATCACGCTCAATCGCATGACGGTGAAAACCCTTTTTTCGAACGATCAGCGTTACGATGTCGATTATGATTCGGCACAGGCCCTGCCCGAGTCATTCCACCAGATCGTTGAGTATAGTGTCTTGGCTAGCCAGAGAGACCCCTTCGATCCGATGGAGAAGGCGTTTAAGTCGTTAGGTGAGCATTTCTTAGCTACGACTGAGCATCTCCACGCTGATTGGACGTTAGAGCGAGAGTACCCGCTGTCTGAACAGCTGCTGGCACTGTCACGCGTGTGGCGATCGCCAAACGGAGGGGATTATATCATTGCCGCAAAGGGCGCACCTGAAGCGATCGCTAATTTATGCCATTTTGCCGGAGCGCGACAACAGGACCTTGAGCAGCACATTTCCGAGCTCGCCAACAAAGGGCTGCGCGTGCTGGCTGTGTCGAAGGCACAGTTCCGGCCAGCTGAGCTCCCTGCTGAGCAGCACGACTTTGCTTTTGAATTCCTTGGATTGATCGGGTTAGTGGATCCTGTACGGTCGACTGTCCCGCATGCAGTCCAGGAGTGCTATAATGCAGGAATACGGGTGATCATGATTACTGGTGACTACCCGGGCACTGCGAGCAGTGTCGCAAAAGATATCGGCCTTATCCAGCGCGACGAGATTATCACAGGGCCTGAGCTCGAAAAAATCGATGATCGCTCTCTTCAGGAGCGCATCAAAACGGCGTGCATCTTCGCTCGAATAGTGCCAGAGCAGAAGCTTCGTTTAGTAAAAGCCCTCAAGGCTAACGGGGAAGTCGTCGCCATGACGGGTGATGGCGTGAATGACGCCCCTGCACTGAAAGCGGCAGACATAGGAGTGGCCATGGGAAAAAGAGGCACTGACGTTGCCCGCGAGGCGTCGTCACTAGTGTTACTCGACGACGACTTTTCTTCTATCGTGCACGCGGTAAGGCTCGGCCGGCGGATTTATGACAATATTAAAAAGGCGATGGGCTATATCCTAGCTATCCACGTCCCTATTGCAGGTGTGACGCTCCTGCCAGTTCTCCTCCATTGGCCTCTCATCCTCTTGCCGATCCATATCGCATTTCTGGAGCTCATTATTGATCCTGCATCATCAGTCGTTTTTGAAGCGGAGCCTGCAGATCCCAACGTGATGCGCCGCGCCCCCCGCGATCCGCGCGAGCCTCTGTTTACGCGGCGGCAATTGAGCGTGAATCTGCTTCAAGGTATAGGTATCCTGATCATCGTAATGCTCGTCTATATCGGGGCAACAACTTACGGGCAGAATGAAAATCAAGCGCGTACGATCGCTTTCACAACGCTCGTCATTGCCAACTTATGCCTGATACTCAGTAACCGATCGTGGACAGACACTTTCGTCGACTCTGTGCGGAGATCGAACCGAGCCCTGTGGTATGTGTCGGGAGGAGCAGTCGTCTTCCTGGCCGGTGCTCTCTACCTGCCAGCATTGCAAGGCGTATTTCGTTTTGCCCCTCTATCTGCTGCGGCGCTAATTGCGAGTGTCGCCGCCGGACTGAGCAGCCTTGTGCTATTCGAAGCCTCAAAAGCGATTTACCGCGCGTTATGAAAAGGATTAGTAAGCTCGCGAGCAGCTCCTTCTTGCTCTCGTCTTTGCCCCAATCGTTGTTTAAAAGCGGAAAAACTCCCCGAAGAATGCCAGGTTGCTGCACCCGCGCGCTTCGAACGCTCAACTAAAGGCACTTAGATCTCTAAGGAAATGAGAACGCCCTAAAGGAGCGTACCGACAGCGACGCACCGAGGAAGTGACTCTCCTACGAGCGTATGTGTGACACAATTCGCTTTCGGTGATAAATGAGATAGACAACTAGAACGATGATGCCAACAATGACCGCAATATCTAGATATCTGAGTAGCGGTTTGATATCTTCCCAATGAGGGCCTAGCAGGACCCCAATATAGGCAAGTCCTAAACACCACGGAAGCGAACCCAAAACAGTGTAGAGAGAGAATTTCTTTACGTCCATGTGGACGATACCGGCAGGGAACGAGATGAAGGTGCGGATAACAGGGAGCAGCCTGCTGATAAAAACGGCGCTATCGCCATACCTTTCAAACCATTTGTCTGCCCGGTCGAGCTCACTTTTACGTATAAGCACGTATTTTCCATAGCGTTCGAGTAGGGGTCTGCCGCCCCACAGGCCGATATAGTAAGCTATCAAAGAGCCAGCGAGGCAGCCGAGCGTGCCTGCCAGAGTGATGCCAACAAGGGTCAGTCCGCCTTTCCATACGACGTAGCCGGCGAAAGGCATGATGACTTCACTTGGGATTGGCAAACCACAGCTCTCCATAGTCATCCCCAAAAAAACGCCGCCGTAGCCGAGTTGCTCAATGACGGAGATGATGAAATTGCTGAGTGTCTCGATAATATTGATGTCCAGAATCAAGATTCCCTGCGTCAGTAACATGCACCATCTCCCATACAAGAGATACGTAAATAGGTATCGTTGCTAGGCAAACGCTCACGTTATGCCGCGTTACTCGCGCCTCCTTATTAAAGCGGATGCCACCTGAAGTAGCTGCGTGATGAACGCGAGCGGCAGTTTGACGACATCGTGCCATGTCGTTGGCGGTGGCGGCGTGTTCGCGATGCGCGTGACCTCTCCGTCGATGCGTTTCGCCGTGCGAGTGACGATGATGCTTACTGTAATGCCCACAAGCGCCCCACCAATGAGGTCGGTAACGTAGTGAAACCCGAGGTAGGCCCTGCTAAATGCGACAAGCAAAGCCCACGAGAACATCACGATGCTGAACTTCCGATGATAGGACGATAGTGTAGTGGCGAACGCAAATGCATTTGCAGTGTGACCACTAGGAAACGCTGGCATGTTTTCGGGCGTAACGCCCAAATCACCCGGCCGTGGGCGCGCGATGGAATACTTGAGCCAGTACGAGACCACGTTCGTGATGATAAGGACGATCGCGACGACGAGTGCCTCCTTGCGGGCACCAGCGAGATAGAGGGCGATGCTGATGAGCACCATAAAGAGTAAGCTCCCTGTGAACGTGACCCACCAGAAGAGGGAGTCAAGGAGGCCGCCATTGTTGAGCGCCCTAATGAAGTGGGTGACGTCGTAGTCAAACCCTCCTAAATATGCTGATGCGACCGAAGCATGCAAAAGCGACTCGTAAAGGAACATCTTTTCCGACATGTAGGATTTGGGTTAAATAGCTTTCCAAAACCAGAAACCCAATTCACTGATGAATCCCGAGGACAAGACTGATTAAGCGAGCGAACAATGACAGAGCCATGGTAGATACGCAAATCGTATGCGTGTAATGTGGAGGTAAAAAAGTGAAGAAACGTATTTTATTTGTGTTAGCTGCTGTAATGGTCGCATCCGTGATGATCGCTGGCTGTAGCTCGACTAATAATCCGAGTCCAAGCCCGTCTTCAACGTCTGCTGGTAGCGAAGCGGTCGAAAATACTGTCACGATCAAAAGCCTTGCTTTCAACCCCTCAACGCTCACGGTTAAACAAGGAGCCAACGTTACGTGGGGAAATGCAGACTCAACCACGCACACAGTCACGTCGGATACGGGGCTATTCGATTCCGGCAATCTCAATCCAGGTGATAGCTTCACACATCAGTTCAACGCGACAGGAACATTCCCCTATCATTGCAGCATCCATACCGTCATGAAGGGAACGATTGTCGTGCAATGAGATCTAGCGCCTAAAACCAGGGCACCGTTTTGCAGTCAAGAGGTCGCATGCGACGCCGATCGGGGCGCGATCGCTGCTGCGCTCTGACCCGAGTTCAAACGGACAAGAACGTGCACCAGTATCGCAACGGAGAGATGAACGAAAGGAGTTGAAACGCTATGTGGGATAAATCTGAAGGAAAAATGGGAATGCAGCATCACATGGGCAAGGGTAAATGGGCCGAGATGATGATGTGGGAGAAACTCGACGACGAGGCGAAAAAGCTACTCATGACGCGGAAGCTCGATGAGCAGATTATGAAGAAAGAGTTCAAGATAGGATACCTGCAGCACAAGGTTGAGACCTTGAAGATGCTGAAGCAGTGGGTAGAAAAAGGGTAAGCGTCGCTTGCATCTTTCGCATCTGCTAGCGTTATCCGGTCAGGCAGCACCTACTATGGAATAGCAGTCCGACTGAGGCTCTTTTTGCTTTTGCTTAGACTTTCAGAGCCGTTCTATAATTTTTGGCCAGTCTTTCCCCTTAGTAAGAAAGCTCTCGTCGACATTTGCCTCCATCTCGAGAAATCTTTTGAAGGGCACGCTGAAGGACAGCGTGTTCTTATCGAGGTACTTGCGCGCCGTAATGTCAGTGAGCCCGATGACGGCCTTCGGCTGTTCGGAGCGCGCCTGCTCCAGCACCTGCATTACGAGGCTTCCACATCCAGAGCCAAAAAACGTCGAGACGTTGTCGTTGGTGGGCCGATCGAAGTTTGCTAGGGTCGCGAGCGCCGAGAGTTGGTCAGCGTTCACGATGAAGACGATGATCGCCACCTCATCAGTTTCGTCATCGGTTACCTCGGCGAGCGGCTTCATGACGACGTAGCGCGTCGGCAACATGATCTGGGGGAGTCTCTCGGTGAACTCCCGCACTAGCTCGGGGGTCTTCTTTCGGTATTCGCCTTCAAACTGGCCCGCCTTTCCGGTTGAGAGGAAATAGTCGATATAGCCGAGCTGATATGAGCCGAAGCACAGTCCTACCTTTCCACCGGGACAGAGGACCGTTTCTCTTTCGAGTACGGCGGTGCGGCCGTTCATTGCCGCAACGAACAATGGTATAACGCAGCGGTTCCTCTCTTTGCCTTCGTGTGTGAACTCTAAAGCCTCTTCGGGTTTGTGATCGGTCAGCAGAATGGCGACCGGATCATTACGCAACTTTATTGCGTCGGCGATTTTGCTGTGCACGCTTACTTTCTCCTATGCAATTGGTGGTGCAGTTGGTTTCCGAGCGTAAATGTTTTTCACACGCGAAATTGTAGATGCGTACGCCATAAAGCGTGTAGGAGGTACTGAGTTGACATATCTAGCTGCAGGAGACTCCTGGCGCTTGTAATTGTATGCGGGTGAATGTCTTTGCCAATGTTCGAACCGTAGCGCTTGACGATGTTGC
>JBAXDW010000107.1:0-5818 GCA_037140755.1 Methanobacteriota archaeon | reverse complement strand
ATTGAAAAAAATCGGGTCGATTTGACGGGAGTGAACGAACCCCACAATCTCTATCCAGGTGGTTTTTCGGGCCTGATAGACCGAAGCTCCTCATCATTAATGACCACGTATTTGTCCGGAGAGACTTCGATGCCCCGCACGATCTCATCCTGTGACACCTCTTGCGTGCATGCGTCGCACCATTTTTTGTACCGAATCGGTGAGAGCTTTTCTTTGTGCAAGAGCCGCATTTTGAGTGGCCTTTGTTCGATTGCTGCGTAGAGTTTTATAGGAATGTTGACCAGTCCAAACGCTATTGATCCTTTCCAGAGTGATTTCATTTTGATGCACCGATTTTAAAGAGAAGCAAATTTATGTATCCCCTTTTTCCTAAGTTGCGCTTACGTCGCCCAGCTTGCTCATCCATTTTTTTTCGCGCAGGATGATTATGACATCTTTTTGTCAAATGAAATAGCCCACCTGTTTGTTTAGTTTTCTCTCACATTTTTTGTCCTAAACGACGTTGCTTCACTAAAACGGAGACCGCGAAACTATTGGTACACAGCAAGCGTTAAGCGTCACCCAAGGAGGGTGAGATACTCGCATATCGCCGATGACACACAAGCCTCAAAGCATACGCGTGTCGATTATCGTTGCGCAGGGTTCTTTCTCGGGCCGTTTTCCGCCTCGCAGCATCAGTGAGATTTGGTTCTCGGCGTTGATTGCACCGTTACCGACGTAGCCGGGTTTGGGTGCTACTATTGCACGTTCACAGTTCCTGCTGTGAAGCGTATATCCGGCAACGTATATACGATCAATATAGAGCCGGAAAGGAGCAACGCGGTCAGAAAACGTGCGAGAGAAGCGGGCTTACGAATATGTGCTCATCTTCGTGACTTTGTCGTTCACGGCTCGGGACTGGCTAGTAAGGGCTTCGATCTATCTGGCACTTTTTTTATTGTCACCACGAACGACCCGAGCACATTCAAACGAAGCACCTCGTATCCTAAATTAAAGAAGCTTCGTCGGTATTATTCATTGAATTATGGTAGTAGCAACCTAACGGCGCGCTTTTAAAGTCTTGTTCGAAAAAAGAAGCTCGCTGCTGCTGGTCTGATAGCGGCCAATCCCCCAAGCCGGGCACGTGTAGTGATGATAGTCAAAAAAGAAAAAGAAGGGCGAATGCCCTTACAACGTGGACTTGATTACGACCGTGTAGCTCACGCTATTCGCTGTCTGGTTCGATGGACTGATGTTGTTGAACGTGATAACGCTCGTTCCCTGCTTCATCCCTTGGAAAGTGAACAAGTCAGTGACGCTCGCTCCAGCGATCGTCGGACTCACGGTGCTTACGCTGCTTGCAGTCGCCTTGTTTACAAAGGTTATAGTAGAGTTGTCATAGGTCGCATTCCAGGCGTAGCCCGTCGACGGATTCGACTGTAGCTGTATAGTGAAGTTTTGCCCCTGTGAGACAAGGACAGCGTTTCCTTGCGGGATGCTTGTTGTTGTACACGTGACGGTGTAGTTCACGCTATTCGTTGTCTGGTTCGATGGACTGATGTAGTTGAATGTGATGATACTCGTTCCCTGCTTGATACCTTTGAAAGTAAAGATATCTGCAGCAGGCGCCCCAATCAGTGAGGTGCTGCTGGCGAAGGTCATCCGATTGATGAAGCTCACGGAAGCGTTGTCATAGGTCGGCTCCCATTGGTAGCCCGTCGACGCCGTATTCGACTCTAGCTGGATAGTAAAGTTTTGATCTTGAACGACAGTGATAGCCGCTCCGAGCGCCGTTGCGTTGGCGGTGGACGGGCCTGCACTTGGGCTTGGCGTCGTCGTCGAGGTACAGCCTGCACACAATATCGCCAGTGCGACTGAGATGACGACTGCCCAACTCGCTACTCCAATTTTTTTCATTTTCATACCCTCTTAATTCTGCTAGTCAGCACGCTATGAATGAGGTTTACTGACTTAATCGTTTCCTATTGAACGAGTATTGAGGGGGCGCTTGAATCGGGCTTATGTCGCCGTCTAAGATGCAACAGCTAACGGTTGCGCTCGACGCCATTACGCAGCGAAACGAAACGAAAAAGCGCTGGAAAAGTGCTAAGCCTGACGATACAGCCGCGCAGTTGCCACTACAGCGCATCCTCAACTCATACATACATAGAGTGCCTTTCGCCGCTGGTTTTCCCTGCACTAGCTCTGCGATCGATGAACGAAGGGCACGGCGGCCATTACTGTATGGTGTGGGTTTCAGTGCGTTTCACTTATCTATGTGCGACGCGACGTGATTCAAGTGACTTCGAGCGTCTTCGAGCGTGTTACTTTCACAACTTCCTTGCGAAAAGCCCAACTTCATGCAAAATCCGGGAGGAGCAGATCGCGATGTTGCTATGTCTTTCATGTAAGCACTTCTATCAGCTTTGTCCGGTGCCTGAAAAAATGGAGCCTACGCGGCGATTTGCCAGCCACGCATCCTACCGTCCCGAGGGTTGTGCGCAGTTTGAGCCGGTTGAGTTTAAAAGAGTACGAAGGGTATGACCTAGAGACGTAAGCAAACACTTCATCCCTTTCCCGCCCAGCTCCGAGCAATCGCCACGTCGACATCAAGCGGGACATTTCGTAGAAACTCATTCCCCGCCGCTCGCATGTGGTAGGCGACGGCCTCAGCTACCTCGGCAGCGCGTACCTTTGGAGTTTCGACCAGCAACTCGTCGTGCACACAGCAGACGATTTTTGCCCTCGTAGGGCCCAACGCTTCGTGCAGAGAGGTCACCGCCCGTTTCATAATATCCGCAGCAGTTCCCTGTACCCGCGTGTTCAGCAGTTCAGTCAGCTTTGGGTCTTGGCCGTCCGCCCACCTCCGTATTCTTCCGCTCAAGGTCCGGATAGAGATCAGAGGTGTGGTGCTCATACTGCGGTGGAACGCCCGCACGCCTGAATATGCATCAAAGAAACGCCTGCGAAATTCGTACGCATCTTCGAGGGTTAAGTGCACCCCATAGTTGTAATTCGCATATCGCCGTAAGCTCCGTGCGCCCATCCCGTAGATGAGGCCGATGTTCAGCACCTTTGCGACAATGCGCTCGTCCTTCGTCACCTGGTCAAGGGGTGTATCGAGCACGAGCGATGCGGTCAACCTATGCAAGTCCTCGCCCCGCTGGAACGCCCGCGTCATGGTCTCATCGCCGCTGATGTCCGCAACGACCCGCAGCTCAAATTGCGCGTAGTCGGCGATCACAAGCCGGTGGTCACGTGCCGCTACAAAACACCCCCTCACCGTCCCGTCTCTCGGAATTTGCTGCAGGTTGGGATTGCGGCACGCGAATCTCCCATTCACCGTGCCGACCTGAAGAAAGGTGGGATGTATCCTTCCCGTCAATGGATGAACGTGACGGGGGAGAGCATCCAAAAAGCCGTTTTTGAGCTTTAAAACGTGCTTGTAGCGAATATAATGGGGTATTACGGGATGTGCCTCCTCAAACTTAAGCAACTCGTCCTCGCGCACGTTGCGGACAGGAACGCCTGCGCTTCTGAGGGCACGCTTCACCTGATGGGGGCTGCCGAGATTGAGAGCAGCGACGTCACCGAGGGTACGCTGTCCCGACGTCGTCAGCTCGCGACACACCTCATACGCGAGGTCCTCCTCCAACTCGTTATAAGTGTCCTGCAACGTCCGCCATTGCTCCATGTCCATGAGCATGCCGTTGCGCTCCATTGCCGCAACAGCGGGGAGGCAGTTGCACTCTAAACGCATGCAGTCAGTGAGGCCGGCACTCTCGATACGCTCAGATAACGTCGCATGGAGGCCCAAGACCACGCCGACCGTTTGTCCAGCACATCGAAGTTGCCGTTCGGTAAGGGCTATGGCTCGAAAATTGCCGCACGTTTCCGGCATGTGCTCGTCAAGATATGCTTTTGCCACGGTTTTCAGATCGTGTCTTGCCTCCAACCCACCCTTAAGCAGTTGCGAGGCAAGCATCGTATCGAAATAGGGGCTTGAGAGGTCGAATCCGGCCTGACAGAGGAACTTGAGAGCGAGCTTTCCGTTATGCATTACCTTGACGGCCGGTATCTCAAAAAGGTCCTGCAGCTTCGCCAACCCCTCTTGGGGCACCTGGGCACAATCAACAACGGCCGGAGCGTGATCGGGTACTGCCAATTGAAGGGTTCTTATACGGTCAACAAAGGTGTCGGGACCCGTGGTTCCGAGCGCTATAGCCACGACCGACGAAGGTGCGATACGCTCGATGATGGCAGTAAGATGCCCTTCAGTGGTGACATACTCGTACGGCGGCGAAACGCTTCGATGGGTCATCCCTTCACCTACGTCTGCACGTTTAATACATGTGTAACAACGCCCCGCCGCCCTCCATTGCGCGTACTGCCTTGTTATTCTTGACGCGTATAGCTTCGAACGATACCCCCTCAACTGTGCGATAACCGCGAGGGGGTGCTCTATCTCTTTTTCTAAAACTGTATGTTTTGTCCAAAAGAAGGATGAAAGTGTTAGTCGCCAATTCTTTGTCATTTCAGAGCTGTATCATAGAAAGCGTCACTATCAACGGCAACTCAGCCAACATCACCACCGCGTAACTATCACCTATTGACAATAGAACATCAGTTAGAAGCGCCACCACAGGGAAGTGATGCAAAGAAGCGTACCGCAAACTAGACAACCAACTTCAACACTTCCCTACGATGAATCACCCCAATGCGCATGGCCGTTTGCTTCTTGATTAATCAAGTAAAACTGATAATTATCAAGATAAATTGATATATGATAAGGTGCACTTAACCGATGGGACCTAGAGCCGGCTTCGACAACGGTATGGCGGACGGTTGTGTCCCCCTTCGTGGTGTTGACGTGGTTGATGTCAAAATCAAGCTGCGAGCGGATCCATCACCTCCTCCCGATGCCCGCCCGAATGGGCCAATTTCACAAGGGGCGTGGTACTTCCGTCTGCCTATCACCGGCTCGTGCCCCAATGCCGCGGGACACCGTGGCCTGTGATTGAATTCGCCCAAGGTTCGTTCTTGTCGTTTTTGGGGTATTAACATGAACATAACACAAAAAAAAGTAACGTGCGTCGTCATCGTCGCTGTGCTCCTCGCTACGTTGGGGGCGGGGTGCACACAGCTGTCTTCAAACAAAACAACTGAATCGGGCGGGATCACGGTTACCGATGATGCTGGAAGAACCGTCACCATCGCTCAAACGCCTAATCGAATTGTGTCACTCGCTCCTTCCATTACGGAAGACTTGTATGCCCTCGGGCTGGGCGACAAGGTGGTTGGCACTACCACCTATTGCAACTACCCACCAGCGGCTAACAACACAACAAAAGTTGGTGGATTCGGCACGCCCAACATTGAGAAAATCGTTTCCGTCAATCCTGATATCGTCTTTGTTAGCTCAGAAAACACAGATACGGTTATCGAGGCGCTCGAAGGTTATGCGATAAAGACGGTCGTCATCGCGCCAAGTAGCTTAACCGGCGTACTGAACGACCTCTCATTGATCGGCAAAGTAACGGGTACTACCGGAAACAGCAGCACTCTCGTCGCGAATTTGACGCAAAGAATGATTGCGAGCAACGCCTCTGTTACATCACACCCACGCGTGCTCTATCTCGTGTGGTACGACCCAATAAGGTCGGCGGGCGCAGACACCTTTGAAGGGGATATCATCGCTCGCACGGGGGGCACAAATGTCGCGCCGTTGGCCAACGTAAGTGGGTATGGCACGCTGAGCAAGGAAACGATAGTTGCTCTCAACCCTTCGGTGATTATCGCCAACAGTGCGATGAACTCAACGGCAATTCAACAGGTCAAG
>JBAXDW010000106.1:0-5828 GCA_037140755.1 Methanobacteriota archaeon | reverse complement strand
TGAGAATTTTTTTCAGGCGGTCGACGCTGAGCTCTTTGCGGGCCATAGCGATGTCGCTCATCAGGTCTTTCCCACTCATGTGTTGATAATGCCCATTTCTTTTTATTTAAATACTTCGGAATGAGTCCTGCGGGAAAAGATCGACGCAAACAGCTTACCCATAAAGATTAATACCATTTCGCGTCCTATCGGTTGTGATGCCATGATCTGCAAACGCTTATCTGAGGTAACCGACGCCGAATTCGACCGTCTGCTCGACCGCGGCGCTGCTGTGCGCGAGGTTATGGATCACGTGCAGAAAATCGTCAGCGATGTGAGAGAAAACGGCGACACCGCCGTCATGGAGTACACATTGCAGTATGACAAAGCAGACATCGTCGAGCTTAGAGTGACAGAAGGAGAGCTCCTTGCGTCGTACGAAAACGCCTCGCGGAACATCATCGATGCGTTGTATAACCTGTCGGACAATATCACCTCGTACCATGTGCGGCAGGTGCAAAGTGACTTATGGCTTCACGAGGTGGCTCCTGGGGTCGTCTTTGGGCAAAAGACAACACCGCTCGATCGCATCGGTGCGTACGTGCCTGGAGGGTTTGCAGTCTACCCCACAACGGCACTCATGAATATCGTTCCGGCCAAGGTCGCCGGCGTCCGGGAGGTCATCGTATGCATCCCGCCGATGCCTGACGGCACGGTGCCCGTGGCAACGCTCCTTGCGGCTGACATCGCGGGAGCGAACGCGATCTATAAGATTGGGGGGGCACAGGCGATTGCGGCAATGGCGTTTGGGACGCAGAGCGTCGCGAAGGTAGATAAGATTGTCGGACCCGGCAATGTGTACGTGACCGCGGCGAAGCTCCTCGTGCAAAGTGAGGTAGAAATCGATTTCCCCGCGGGCCCTAGCGAAATTGCGGTGCTCGCCGACGAGGGGAACGCTTCGTTTATCGCCGCTGACATAATTGCCCAACTCGAGCATGGCCCAAAATCATCTGGGTTCCTGCTCACCCCCTCAGCTGAACTCGCACGCGAGGTTGAAAAAGAGCTCAATGCGCAACTTGAAGCTGCATCGCGGAAGGATCTTATCGATCTGAGCGGCAGTGCAATTCTCGTGGGCGAAAGCTTGGACGCGTGCGTTGAATTCGTAAATGACCTCGCGCCTGAGCATCTTGAACTTATGGTGCGTGATCCCATAAACGTCCTCGAAAAAATTCGCAACGCAGGAACGATCTGCGTCGGCGAATATACGCCCGCAGCCGTGGGGGATTACGCTACCGGAACGAGTTCGACGTTACCAACGGGGGGGTTCGCTAAGTATGTGAGTGGGCTCAACGTGGGCCACTTTACGAAGACAACGAGCGTTCAAGTGCTGACGAGGGACGGGCTCGAGAGCGTTGCGGACCTCGTCCGTTCTCTAGCGGAGATCGAGGGTTTGCCTGGGCACGCAGCGTCCGTGCTGCGGAGGCTTCAATGAAGGTAACGCGCTCAAGCGACATCATCCCAGAAACTGATGTGACCGTTGCGGGGTGGGTGCATGAGCTTCGCGACCTCGGCGGCATAACTTTTCTGTTGCTCCGTGATCGCGATGGTATCATGCAAATCACCATGCCAAAGAAGAAGGTCCCTCCGGAACTTGTTGAACGCGTGCGAAGCATCAGCAGGGAATCTGTGGTTCGCGTGTCAGGGCTCGTCAAGGCTGAACCGAAGGCGCCGCAAGGCTATGAGATAATTCCGTACGAGGTTGAGCTGCTAAGCGCCGCGGAATCACCGCTTCCGCTCGATGTCACGGGGAAAGTGCCGGCCGAACTCGACACGCGGCTTGACGCACGCTTCATGGACGTGCGTCTTCCTGCCACGCGGGCTATCTTTTTCATTCGCGCGACAGTGCTTAACGAAGTGCGTGCATTTCTCATCGCTCGCGATTTTATCGAGATTCAGACGCCCAAAATGGTGGCAACGGCGACCGAGGGGGGGACACAACTCTTTCCTATATCGTACTTCGACCGCGAAGCATTTTTGAATCAAAGCCCCCAGCTCTACAAGCAGATTATGATGGCGGCCGGGCTGGAACGCGTGTTTGAGGTTGGCCCTATCTTTCGCGCTGAGGAGCACGATACGCGCAAACATCTTAACGAGGTCACCTCGATTGACGTCGAGGTCTCATTTATGGACGACCGAGAGGTCATGGGACTCCTCGAGGAGCTTATCCAGCACGTCTATGTGGCCGTCGCTGAGCGTTGCAGCCCTCCGCTTCAAGCGCTACGTGTCACTCTTTCCATTCCGAATATCCCTTTTCGCCGCATCACGTACGCAGAGGCTATTGAGATTGCGGATATTCCGTGGGGAGACGATCTTGACACGGCGGCTGAGAAAGCGGTTGGCGAAGAGATTGGAGAGCACTACTTTGTCGTTGACTGGCCCGGTGAGCTGAAGCCCTTCTACGTACAGCCGCGCAACAACCTCTGCTACGCATTTGACCTCATGCACCCGCGGATGGAGCTCGCGTCTGGGGCACGAAGGATTCACGACTACAGGCTTCTCTCCGAACAGCTTGCTGGCAAATCGCTTGCCCCTGAGAGCTTCGCATTTTATCTTGATGCATTTCGCTTTGGTATGCCGCCCCACGCGGGGTGGGGTCTCGGAGCCGAACGCCTTCTAATGACTATGCTCGGCCTCGCCAATATTCGAGAAAGCGTCCTTTTTCCGCGCGATCGTCGCCGGATTTCGCCGTGAACTGAATTACGCCGCTTATGGTTTGAGTACATACCATAAAGTATAAGGTGCGAACCCCGCACTACAACACGAGGTGGGGTATGCGCTATCAGGACGATCCAGATGCGGTGCCGCGTCGCTCAAGGGTCAAAGAGGGAGCTCCTCGGATGACGCTCGAACAGCGCGTAAAAATGCTCGAGCGTAAGGTTGCCGAGCTCTCTAGCACCCTCAATGGAATCACCCAACAACTCGTTGACGTTAGTTCCTCAGTCCACGATATAACACGCCTTCCGGGCGTTTATGAACACAGTGAGCTCTCAAGCGATGCAGAACCGATTGATGAGCCTTCTTCGCTTCGCCAACAACGGAGAGGAAAAAAGACCGCCTACATCATCGCGGACAACGATTATCCCCCGGAACCTGAGCGGCGCCTTGGGGACGACATAATCATCGCTGATCGTGATCTCTAAGCGGAAACGCGGCCCTATGGACCGATGTTTATCAAAGAACTGGAGATTCACAACTTCAAGTCATTTGGAAAAAGGGTGAGGATCCCCTTTTTTGACGATTTTACGGCTGTCTCCGGACCGAACGGCTCTGGAAAGTCGAACATCGTTGATAGCGTGCTCTTTTGTCTCGGGCTCTCGACGTCGCGGACGATGCGCGCCGAGAAGCTCACAGATCTTATTTTCAACGGGGACGGCGCCAATGAGGCGATGGTCAAGGTCAGGTTTGACAATGCAGACGCCGAACTTCCCGCCGATACGGAGGTAACGATTGCCCGCAAGGTGCGCCGCACCGCGAGCGGGTACTACAGTTACTATTATCTCGACGGCAAGCCGTGCACGCTCGGAGACCTCCACGAGCTCCTCTCAAAAGCATGTATTACGCCAGAGGGCTACAACGTCGTGCTGCAGGGCGATATAACCCGCATCATCGAGGTGAGCGCGCTGGAGCGTCGGAAGATCATCGACGAGATCGCCGGCGTCGCTGAGTTCGACCGGAGGCGGGATCGGGCGCTCGATGAGCTCGAGGTGGTGCGCGAACGTGTCGACCGCGTCGACATTATATTGAACGAGGTAGCGCTCCGGCTCGAGCAGCTCAAGGTCGAGCGGGAGTACGCCATCAAGTACGAGGAGCTTAAAGCGAAGAAGCGAGACTACGAAAAAAAGGTCTTTGCGTCAAAGCTCTACAAGTTCGCACACGACATCAAGGCGATCGAAGACGATCTTGAACGCAAGCAACGGAGCAAGGACAAGGCAGTCAATGAACTCGCCGCAACTCGGGAAGCGATTTACGACCTTGAAGGGCAGTTGAGTACACTCAGTAGCGAGGTGTCCGAAAAAGGCGAAAACGAGCAATTCGAATTAGCAAGGCACATTGAAAGCATCAAAGGGGATATAGGACAACACCAGAACCGAATTGATTTAATTACCAAGGAGGTCGAGCACCTCGAGACGCAAAAGCGCAAGGCGTTTATCGAGGTGAACGCTCTGAAGCAGAAACACGAGGCGCTGCAGAGCGATCTTGCGTCAGAAACAGTCCGGCTGGCAAGCCTCTCAAGCGAGCTTGAAGAACGAGAGCGGGAGCTCAACGCACTCAAAGAACAGCTATCCAACTTCGACTCAGATGTCACCAAAGCGCGCGACGAACTCTTTGAGAAGCGCCAGACGCTTGGCGAAGAGAAGGACAAGCGTGGGGACGTCGTGCGCGCACGAGACCGCGTGCTAGACGTCATACGTCGTGCTTCAACGGACGTCCAGGCGGTCGAGCGGGAGATTGAAGCCGCGCGCTTGGAGGTTGAGGACGCTCGAAGTGACCTAGCGACGCTTCATCAGAACAGGGCCGAATTAATGCAAAAACTAGAGGACGCGCAAGAGGACATCAAAGACCTCGAGGCGCGGCGTGAGGACCTCAAGCTCGCTATCGAGACGGTCGAACGGCGGCTCAATCAAGCACACCAAGATTTCGTTCGGGCAGAAACACGTCTCAAGGAGAGCTTCGGTAAAGCGGTGGAAGCGATAATGGCTGCCCAGTTACTGGGGGTGCGAGGCGTTGTCGCGGAGCTCGGGCGTGTCGATCCACGATATGCCACAGCGCTCGAGATCGCGGCGGGCCCCCGTCTGCGCAACATCATCGTTGATACTGACGCCGACGCGGCGCGTGCTATCGCTTATCTGAAAGAAAACAACACGGGGCGGGCGACCTTTTTGCCGCTTAACAAGATGAAGCCCGTGCACCGCGAGACACTTCAGGTGCGCGACGGCGTCATCGATTATGCGATCAACCTCGTCCAGTTCGATCCAAAGTTCGCAGCGGCGTTTTCGTATGTTTTTGGCAGAACCGTCGTGGTAACTGAGCTAGAGGCGGCGCGTGGGCTTATTGGCACGTACCGTATGGTGACGCTCGAGGGTGAACTACTTGAAGTGAGCGGTGCGATGACGGGAGGCATCGACCGAAGGGCACTGAAGTTTATTGCCGGCGAAGAACAGGAACTGCACAAGCTCGGTCGGCAGATACGCGAGTACGAGAGTGAACGTGCGCGCTTGCAGCAGGAACTCAGCCAAGTAGACGACCTTCTGCTCCAGGCACGACACGAGCTCGTTGCCGCCGAGGGCGGGCGGGAACGTTTAGCACGGGAAGCTACGGTCCTCGAGGCTCGAAAGGTTCAGGCCGAGGCGGTGGCGGACGACAAAATAGTCCAACTCGCTGCGATGCGGGAGGAGAAAGAACAGGCGGGCACACAGATTAATGAGCTTGAGGAGCAGGAAGCGCTGCACGGTGCGGTCATTGCCTCGCTCGAGCGGGACATCACCGACCTCGAGAAGCGGCTTAAAGGTACCGACGCGTCGAAGCTTACGGAGGATATCAGCCAGATCGCAGACGAGGTCCGGCGGCTCCAGAACCGCGTGAGCAGGTGCGACGCGACCATCACTGAATTCCGTCTTCAGGAAGACTACAACGAAAAGAAGCTTGCCGACGCCAAAGAGCACTTACAAACGACGGATGAGCGTATCAAGGAGCTCCGCGGCAGCATCCGTGAAAATACCGAAGCCGCCGCTCATTTAGAGCACGAGCTCGACGACGTTTGTGGCCGTGAACGCGATCTCGCTCGAGAG
>JBAXDW010000105.1:0-5855 GCA_037140755.1 Methanobacteriota archaeon | reverse complement strand
CGAAACCTGAGATGACCCGCCTGCTTGAAGAGGAAATGGAGAAGGTTACGGCAGGCGCACTTTCAAAGGAGTTTGTCGTGGTCAACTCGAGGGACATTCTTGACGAGGTCTTGAACACACTCGATGAGCAATACCAAGAGATTAGCGCGTCGCTACAAACGGGCCTGCGTGGAGACGCGACCGTCGGGACGTGTCCTCAGTGCAGCTCCGACCTTATCGTGCGCCGCTCGAAACGCGGCGGACGGTTTGTGGGGTGTTCCGGATATCCGAACTGCACCTTCGGACTCCCGCTGCCCAAATCGGGAAGGCTTCGCGTCACTGCCCGCAAGTGCAAGCAGCACGACATGCGACTAATCAAAATACAGACCGGTAAGCGATTGTGGGACCTCGGCTGCCCACAATGCAACTACAACAGTTGGATGGAAAAAAACAAAGCGGATAAACCACCTAGCTAACGTACGGGGCGCGACTGGAACGCTAAGTGTTGTATCGCGCGGACAAAGCTTGCGATTTTGTTTTCGATGTCCGTGTCCTCTTCAATTGCCGTACCCGTTACGATAACATCCGCCCCAGCCTTCGCGAGCAACGCGGCCTGTTTATCCGTCCGTATCCCGCCGCCGACGATGAGCTTCGTATCATCTATAGCTGCTTTTGCCGCTTTGACCATTACGGGCGGCACCGTATCGGAGACACCTGAACCTGCCTCGAGGTAGATCCATCGCATGCCCATGTACTTACCCGCGAGCGCGTATGCAGCAGCAATCGCAGGTTTGTTGCGTGGAATCAGCCGTGCGTCACCTACCCAGCCAACAGTTCCGCCCGGTTCGACGATGATATACGCCACCGGAAGCGGCTCCACCCCATAGCTTTTGATAAAAACGGCGCCAAGGGCTTGGTTTGTGCTGAGATACGCCACATTTCTCGAGTTCAACAGACACAAGAAGAAGATCGCGTCAGCGGTTATGGAGACGCTGCCAACATCAGAGGGGAAGATAATCGTAGGGACGTTCGTGCTGCCCTTAATTTCCTGCACCGTACGTTCAAGGCCGCGGCCGCCAACGCCAACGGAGCCCCCCACAAGAATCGCGGTCGTGCCGCCGGCTGTCGCGCCGCGCGCAATGTGCGCGGCTTCCTCTGGTGACTGGGAGTCGGGATCGATAAGCGTTAGATGTACCGTTCCTTCTCTAGTGATCGCCTCTTGAAGCTGCTGCTCAATCGTCAACCGGCTAACCCCTTCGTTCCTTGGATTTGACTCTTAAGTTTTTATAGCCGCACTTCCTACACCGCGTCGCCTTTGGAGGGTTGCGCGCGTTACACCGCATGCAGATTTTGATATTTAATAGCTTTTTTTCAGCTTCTGGAAAACGTGCCATTAGATGTACCTCTCACGTCGGTAGCAACATACGTCTAACAACATTTAATCTTTCTGTTCACGATAATCGCAAGAACGTTGATAAGAGCCCGTTTAGCCTCGCTCGTAGGCGCGTTCGCACGCAAGAAGGTCGGCGATGGTACTCGCTTCAGCGTACTCGTTGAGGGGGGCAGCGTTCAAGGCTAGAAACGTCGGGCCCCATTTAAACTTACCTAGCAGCTCTCTGGCGAGTTGTGCCTGTCCGAGCATATAGAGCGCGGCCCCTAGCGCCTCTACCGTTGTGAGCTCGTACGGCCGCCCGTAGTTGATGGGATTTGCCGCTATGAGATAGGGAAGTCGCCGTCTACAACGGGCGCGAAGCGATTGGAAGACGTGCTCATACTGTTTCCAAGAGCAGTCAATAGCGACCAGCGTGTTCACCTCATCAGCGTGACATAACGGCGTACGCGCTGAAGGATCGAGCAGCACTGTCTTTTCTCGTATCAAAGGGCGTCGCGTCGAAAAGAGATCAACTAAATGAAATTTGGCTAGCTTTTTCGCTGTGCAATGTTTTGGATCGCACTGCCCTGCGTGAAAGACGTACAACCGCGTGCTCATTTTCAACGAGGCTTATTCTTGCGTCAAGACGAGATAGTCAAGCTTGAACACGCGTGAGAAGCTACACTCATCACAAACGACGTTCATCTTGTACTCGTCCAGGTGAACGCTATGCACGGCCTTCTCCTTACAGAGCACGCAGGCACTTTGCTTCTCGAAGCCCCACGCATCATATTTCATGCCCACGGGGGACATCGGCGGCGTATCCGTTCCGTAAATCACGCTCCGCAGTACATAGTGACGCTGAGCG
This sequence comes from Methanobacteriota archaeon, assembly GCA_037140755.1. Taxonomy (GTDB): domain Archaea; phylum Halobacteriota; class Bog-38; order Methanoflorentales; family Methanoflorentaceae; genus Methanoflorens. The sequence goes on along the minus strand of JBAXDW010000105.1, from coordinate 3,636 downwards.
CCGCACGTCAAGCATGTGACGATTCCCCGGCCGTCCCCAATCCGCAAGACTTGCGTCGCTTTCGTCCGGCAGTGAAAACAAACAACTTCTTTCTCAAGCTGCCATTCGTTTGGTGTTATTGTTGTATGCACAGGCCCACCAGCGCTTAGCTGCATCCCGGCCTAACATGTCTTTTATGGAAGCTCAATTATATAAGAATATTTAAAAAAAGTGTGTGTCCAAAAAAGCCCTCAACACGAGCTTTTTGGACGGTATTAGATTTTTTGTAGGGGGGATGCAACACCGAATTACAGCGTGCAAGACGATGCTACCTTATCGGCTACGTCGCCTGCTGTAGTAATTGGAAAATCATCAGCCTTCATCTTAGAAATATACTCGTTAAGATCTATTTTCTGGCCTTTCATCGAACACTGCATAAATCGGCCCTTTGGAAACACGGTCATCAGCTGCTCGCGACTCGTTATCGGAAACGGCACCTGGGCTTTCTTCAGCTCGAACACGATTTCAGCTTTGAAATTTTGGATCTCAGAGATCGCGGGATCGATACCATAGTCCTCAAATACAGGTTTCTTAGGGGGTTGTTCTGCCATTATTATCGCCTCAATATTATAGATAGACTCCATCGATGTTTATACATCAAGCTATTTCGCTTAATGGTTGCACGATATCTACTTAATAGTTTTGGAAAAAAGCGGCTAAGCTCGAGATTTAGCCTTCGTTCTGAGGTATTCAAGACGTAATCTGTAGTCTAGCCGCGTGAACAAGTCTGAGGAGTAGGCGTGCGTCGAGCCCGCGTACTGCTTCACTTTTCGTGTCTAGCTAGTCAAATTCGCTGTAGATTTGCTCCATCAGACTCGGCAGCCCGTTGAGGACGTCGCTGCACGAGATTATGCCGATGATCTCTTGCCCGTTAAAGACGGCAAGATGGTTCACCCCACCGTTTCGAAACATCTTAGCCGCGTACAGTATCGGCATACCTGGAGATACGATGAAGAGCGGCTTGTTGGCAATCTCGCCCACAGTCACTTTGCCTATATCAACCTCATCTGCAAACAAGTCAACGACGTCCCTCTGGGTAATGATGCCGAACGGCTCGTCTTTTTCAAGTGGCGATACTATGAACGCGTCTGTTCCTGCTTCCACCATGCGCTTTGCTGCGTCAAGGAGGGATACACTAGGATCAATGGTAGTCACCGCTCGTGCAATCACGTCCCTTACTTTGATTCGCTTCACGATACTCACCCGCGTGTGATTACGCAAACTCTGTTCATAAAAGCTTGGGTGCGTTGTTTTTGGCAAAAAGGCCCGAAAGAAGTGGGTTTGGCCGCTACGAGGGGGTCGGTCAACGTATTCTCCATATCCTTTCGCACAAATGGCGTGCGAAAATCGACGCTCAGGGTAGCCAAATCTAACAAGCAGCTGCGAGCGCAACACATTCTTAGCCCCTTCAACGCTTTTCTTCTTCAAAAAAAAGGGAGCGGCGGGCTACACTAGAAGAAATAGCCCGCAAACGTTTTCATTTTGTGCCACCAACCTCAAAATTGTTTTTTTCTAAAATATTGAACCGTAAGGTATATCGTGTTATATGTGCAATTCGCATAATTAATAATAATCAAAGTGTAACATCTTGGTGACACAATGTGGATAACGATGTTATGCAGCTAGTTGAAAAACTCAAACACGGAGCGGTCGACAGGTGTAGAGAGCGCGTTTTGCGCGCGGCTGACAAAACGAAGTATCCCTCGAAAGAGGCTGACAAAACGAAGTATCCCTCGAAAGATAATATCGCACGCACTTCACGTGGCTTCACGACACATTTGAAAGAGCGTCGTGGGCTATAGAATAGTAACGGTGACGGGACTCGAAAATGGCTGAATCTGAACCTTCGGTGTTGCAGCAAATAAGGAAAAGAGAGGTCGAATTAAGCGTAAGAGCGGATCAGGCCAGAAGAGATGCGGAACAGATCGTCGCAGATGCTAAAAGAGAGGCTGCCGACATTTTGAAAAATGCAGAGGCTGACGGAAGAAGTACCGCTGAAGAGTGGCATAAAGAACAGTTAGCGAGCGTCCTTGAAGAAGTCGACAAACTACACAGATCCGGTAAGGATGAAGTAAAAACTGCAAGACTGAAAGGAGAACAAAATTTACCGAAGGCTATCGACAAAATCATAAACGTCGTGATTTCAGGTTAGATCCCTATGCTTCAGAAAATGGCCAAAATCCAAGTCATTGGACCAAAACACGACCTACACAGCGCAGTTGACTTTCTATACAACCTAGGAACGGTTCATTTAGAGGACGCGACAAAGGCGATCTCTCCGGGCGATACAATGTTGCGGCGCTCACAGCAAGGGCCAAGAGCTGATGTCGCGAGCGTATTGATCAGGGTTAACGGCATGTTCAATTTGCTGCCCGAACTGCCTGTGAACGAACAGCTGAAGGCTCAGATCTATGGCGACCTTCGGTGGAAAAATGACGAAGAACTTGTAGAGGAGGCAAGTCGCGTCATAGGCGAGCTTGAGGCAAACACGAAAGAGCTTGCAACGCGAAAAAGCGACATTGAATTTACCCTCACTAATTTGAATCATTATGAACAAGTTATTGAGAAACTACAGCCCTTAGAAAGTCAAATCCCAATCCTAGAAGGGTTTGAGGTCACTGTAATTCTTATAAGCACACAGTACAAGGACGTCTTGGACATTATCCGGTCAGCACTCGTTGAGATTACGCACAACCAGTTTGAGCTCGTGTCCGCGGACATAGACGATGCCACAACGGCTGCGGTGACCGTGTTCAACAAGAACTATTCCGACCAAGTACATTCATTTATTTGGTCTCAAAACGTCAATGAGGTCCGGCTCCCTTCTGAATTCTTAGGTAAGCCGTTTGATGAGGTCCTGACGCTAGTAGAGCAACAAAGAAAGCAGCTTACGGCCGAGATGGGTACCATAAATGACGATTTGACAGAACTGTCGAAGCAATGGCATCCAGAACTTGCGGTGCTCAAAGAAGTGCTTGAGGACCGAAACGAAGAGCTTAGTGTTTTCTCCAAATTTGGCGAGACTGACTATACTTTCGTCATAACGGGTTGGGTGCCGAAAAAGCAACTTAAGAAGACACGAGATGCTTTGAAAGAGGCGTTTGAAGGAAAAGTCATTGTGAACGACCTCATAGTACCTCAAGAGGAACGCGATACTGCGCCCTCGTTCTACGATAATCCGCGACTTGTCAAGCCCTTTGAGTTTCTGAGCGGGTTGATGAGCGCGCCACGATACGGGGAGATTGATCCAACTCCACTGCTCGCAATAGTTTTCCCAATTTTCTTCGGTCTCATGGTCGGCGATATTGGCTACGGCTTATGCATTTTGGCTATCGCGCTGGTCGTCAAGAAGTTATATAGCCAAAGTAACGCCCTTACGCAACTTGCGAACATAATGATCATCTGCTCATTCCCCACCATGTTCTTTGGCTATCTTTTTGGTGAGTTTTTTGGAAATTTCGGGCAAATTATGGGCTGGATAGAGCCCGTGACGTTGAACGGAATGACGCTGGATAGAATTGAGATCATAGTGCCGATGCTCATCTTAACCATTGCTATTGGGGTATTTCACGTATTATTTGGCCTCAGCTTAGGCCT
>JBAXDW010000104.1:0-5981 GCA_037140755.1 Methanobacteriota archaeon | reverse complement strand
TCCTTAATTGTTTCACCGTTTATTTCAGCTATTGCAAGCTTAAGATTTTTCACAGAAATGGAACGGTCGGTAAAGACTACTGCGTCGTGCAGAGGCTCAAAACGGCGGAATTCGTCGAGCGTCAATGGTGTAACGCGGAACCCAGACCCGCCGTGTAGCGACGTGGGTAGTCGGATCAACCTCTTCGTGTCCGCTGTTACCGGTACGTCGATACTTACCTTTATCTGCGAGATTGCTTCCCTGATTAGACTCTTCCACGCCGCTAGTGGCATCAGTCTCGTTTGTAACAAGGGTTGGATCGTAGAATCTTCCGACATTACGTCGACAATCTCCTTTGCACGCCGCTTTCCAATGGCTTTAACGGCGGCAAGCTCTGTGATTGCCTTTTCTTTGTCTAGCTCGCGCACGCGCTTGAAATACATGTCAATCCACGTTTTTATCCTAATCTCCCAACAGCTGTTGTCGGTAGGCATTGGAGTAAAAGTTGTTCGTCTTAAGAGGTATTCTGGCTCAAGACCCGTACCGGTCAAGTAGTTCACAACCTCTCGCCGTTCGTGACTGCCTAGAGTGACAAGTCGGCCTTCTCGCAAATGGACGTGATAACCTCGACCACCGGAAAAAACGATACTGAAGTCTGTATAGTCAAAACCGAAATCATTCATGAGGAAATCCAAAAGCTTATCAGTTTCGTTTTTTACTGCTTGCAGCATACGTGCATACGACGGCGCAGAATCCGATAAAAGCTTGTCCGCATCCAGATCGAAGATTAGGTCTGCCCCCTCCCATTTCTTGTCTTGCATACGTGTGGCGCTGGGATACGCGTAACATGCTGTTGAGTAGTACACGTGAGCTGGGGATACTGCAGTCAAATATGTTTGGAATTCATTCTGCGAGCTGAACGCCTTATGTCGTCGCATCACAAGCCGAGGATAAGCTGAATCAAAAAGAACAAACGCCCATTCTCGTTTCTGGAATCGTGGGGGGAGTCCGATAACAGCGTTATGGTAATACTCTCTGAACTTACTTTCGAGGAATGCTTTTGTTTTCGCGTTCAAGTGCTTCCACCATCGCTATGCTGCGCTTAACTAGGGAGTCTTTGTGCAATTGCTAGAGCTTAATTGTCACAAAACTCTATCAAACTGATTATTCTCGTGGATTTGGTTGCACGCCTTCACGACGTTTGATTCGCACTCGATAATACGAAAGCGGGTGAGTAACGCGCTGGCACAAGCCGTCGCTCTCTACACAATTGCCATACGTCTCCATCGTTGAACACCCCGGGGGGATATAGTCTTTCCCAGAAGCCCCTCTAATATGTTCGACTTGATAGCGGGTAAGCTCGTAGTCAAAGTCTGGAGACGTCTGGTAAATGCGTACGATCTCGTCGGCTTTCATGCCGATGTTCGCTAGAAATGAGGTTAATGCAAACCGAGCAGGATGCGACAGATTCCTGCCGGCTTTCACTTGCGAAAGCAAAGCTTTGATGCATGGCGGGCACGCTTCTAAGACCACTGGGCCAGAGTCTATGGAACGTAACGAGACTTGAGAGAACGCTTCTTTCAATGGTGAAGTGTAAGGCGAGAGTTCTTCACACATTTTGCCGCTGAGTTTCAGCGGCAACCCACCAAGCACTTTCAAACGCACCACCTCTGCTAAGATCTGGATCATCTCTCCTTTAGCTAGAGTCACACGACCCCTGTTCAACAGATTAACGAGTCGCCATTGAGGGCCTCTCAGCCTTCCTGTATATCTGACAAAGTCCGTGAAATGTAGTTGGAAGGCATTGTTCTCCATAGATGCCGGCATCCGAAAATCGTCGAGTAACGATTTCAGATACTCATCCTGAGATGGTTCGTCTGCGTGCCGCAAATTGTCAAAAGCATCTTGTGCCTCTGCATTTGCGTATCTTTGAATCAGAAGCGTTTCACTGATACACGAGACCAGCACTCTTGCCATAACGTAAGAGAAGATCTCAATCTCATAATCGTCGCGCTCAATTGACGATGTAGAAATATCACCGGTGATCGCACGTGTTACCCTCTCAACACTCCTATTTAGAACCCGCTTTGGAAACTCGCCGACCGCCAAGAGTGATTCAAATGTTTTTGTAGACGCTTCAACATAGCGCGCTGCCGCAGAAGTATACGGAAAAAGAGCTAAATATTCCTCCATGCTTCTAGCGTCGGTCAATTACGACGCTCGACTGTTTCATTCTTGCTCTATGCGCGGCGCAAGTAGATAAGAGACGGACCCGTTCCCGTCAGCAAAATCGAATCCAACCTTGAGCGGTATGTTCTTACCTATGTCGAGGGAAACTTCAGAGGCTTTTCCGACCGCTTTTGACATTTCAATCAAGAATTCCAAACTAAACAGTGATTTCACTTCATCTGATTTTCCGTCTGCGCGCGACACGTCGATGAGTTGGTCTTTCGACAGTTCAAGTCGCATTGTGTCTGCGTCACCTAGCGCTTCCATGAAAAAATCAGTATTTGCACATCCAAGCGCGATATTATCGCTCACCTTGCCCGCCGCTTTGATCGCCCACCTGAACTCTTTCCCTGTAATAACGACGTGTGCTGCAGATTCAATCTTTGGCACTTTCGGCTCTTTCTTTATCGAATAGGGACTTAAGAGAGCTATTGTGTACTTGAGATCTCCAAAAGACAGGGCCATCCGGTTGTCGTCAATCGCCATTCTAACTACGTCTGTACGATTAGCCAGTTCAAGTATGTCCTGCATCTTTTTCAAATCGAGTGTGACGACCTCTTCGTCGGTTTCGTAATTCTCGAAGGCTTTGGCCGACAACTCAAACTGCACCATCGCTACATACGATGGGTCTGCGTTTCTCGCGTAGAGGCCATCTTTGCCTAAGTGCACGCGCGCCTCATCCACGATTATGGTCAGTGCCTCGATGCCGTCTTTCAGTGTCTCTCCAAGAATATCAGCTTTAAACATTATCCCACTCCCTTATGACCGTCCAAATACCCCATATGTCTCCTCACAACTTTATATCTTGCTGTTCTTGATTCGCTGGCCAAAGGCGCAGGAACAAACTGAAATCGCCCTTAACCAGGACCCGAGTCGCCTTTCTACTGAGGAAAGTGCCGAACGCTGCCTGCACCTTGCCCCAAACCTTCGTCAAGCCGCACGCTTACTTCTGCTATTGTGCTAAGATCAAGCTTGTTGCATAGCTCATCTAGCAGATAAGAACAAAGATCTTCAGCGCTCACGGAATCAATGGGGAGCATGACAACGTCTTCCTTCGGGAAACAATAGCGCTTCCTGCTCGTTCCAACTGTAAGCGCAATATCTCCAGTTTCTGTGTTTGTTATTTGTATGTCCGCGTCTCGAGAAGCGAGCAGCGTCTTGTGATCAAGCATTTCACAGATCTCGCCGACGTATTTTTTGAGATCTTCAAAGTCTATTACAAAATCGTCAACCTGCGCACCGACGATCTTAACGCTAATTGCATATGTGTGCCCATGGAGGCGCCCGCATTTTGGGTGGTTCGGAATAAAATGGCACGCTGAGAACCTGAGCTTTGCCTGCCACCCGTCAAGCTCTATCCATATAAGTTGATCCATTTTAGCAGCTTTTTTTGCGCGTTTCGTTAGTTGAGATTGATGCATTCGTCTATTGGTGGAATGATATATAAAAGCGGTCGGAGTTTTCCATAAGGCTTTTTAGTCCTGTGCCTAACTTGTATCGAGGATGAAGGGCATCGTGAAAAAGCGACAAGATTACTATTATCGAAAAGCGAAGTTCGAAGGATACCGATCACGAGCGTCTTACAAATTATTGCAAATTCAAGAACGTTACCGCATTGTGCATAGAGGGGATGTCGTGGTTGACTTAGGCGCTGCCCCTGGCGGATGGCTTCAAGTGATTCGCCATTTGGATGCAACTGCTATAGCCGTCGATCTACAGCAGATCGCCCCGCTAGAAGGAGTGACCTCAATTCGGGCCGATATTACTGCCCCGGTGATTGTTGTTAAAAAAATCCAAGAGATTGCAGGTCAGGTCGATGTCGTCATATCAGACGCTGCCCCTAATCTTAGCGGGGTATGGGGCCTCGATCACGCGCGGTCAATCGACATTTCGAGCTCCGCCTTGAAAATCGCCACATGCGTACTCAAAACGAGAGGTAATTTTGTAGTAAAAGTATTCCAAGGAGATCTCTTTGACACGTTCACAAACGATGTGAACACTCATTTTGGCTTTGTTAAAGCTTTTAATCCACAAGCGTCAAGAAAGCAGAGCGCTGAAATATATATCGTCGCCAAGCGCTATGCAGGTAAAGGAACGACGTGAAGGACGATAGCCATGCAAGTGATTCGAAAGCTTCGGTCGAATAAGGAGCACTGCAGAACCACCCGCGAACCACGTAAAACTATTTATTTACGTATCGAACAGTAGTGATTACAGTTTGGATCGGCTGGACCTGATATAGGTAATTTTTTTATAGACCCGCGCGAAGGTAGAGCAAGAAATGGCAAAAAAGAGCACGACTAGCGTAATGACGAGGCTCTTGCTCCTCTATTTGGCTATGACGGTAGCGTATGCCGTTTTACGAGAACCCATTGGTCGAGCGATGGATGTCGTCCTCGGAGGTTTCGTAACCACCCTTCACGTACCGCTTTTTATAACGATCCTTATTCTCTCCGTTATCACAGGCTCTTATTCTTCTCTTCTCCTTAACCGATTCGTCGATCAGGAACAGGTTAAGCAGTCTCAAGCAAAGATGAGGGATTTTCAGAAGGTCTATCGTGAGGCTCAACTTACGGGCGACAAAGGCAAACTCAAGAAGCTCGAAAGCGAACGTGCTGAAGTTATGGAGCTTAGCATGGAGGTACAGTCGCAGACTATGAGACCCATGCCATACATACTCATCATTTCGCTTCCGCTGTTCGGTTGGTTGAGTTATATCATGTTAGACCCAGAGAAGACGCTAGCCCCCTATGTGCCAACGATGATGATTTTTCCCTTTTTCGGAACGACCGGATACACCTCTAGTGTTATCTTGGGATTTCCTGTCTGGCTTGTTTGGTACCTCGTTTGCTCGCTCGTTTTTACCCAAGTGATTCGGAAAACTCTAGGAATGTAATCATTCGCAGTGCATCTAACAGTCCAACAAGTTTTTTTTCAGTTTTCGCTTGAGAATACCGTCTATATTAAGACAGTTTCTGATCCAATCCGATGTGATTCCGAGTTGTAGCTGAATCGCTATTTGTCGGTTGTGCGACACAAATCGAGCAACACACCCTTCAACGTGGCCACGTCAGCGTCTGTCTTAACTGACGTACCTGAAAAATGGGTTCTCGATGCCTGATAACCGATACTCCGTAAACCTCTGATAAGCGTCTCAATGGGGATTGGCGGGCATTTGAGCTCTTTCAATAGCTTATGGTAGTCAAAAAACGTTGCGACACCAAGCTCATTAAGACATAACTCAATGGTCTTAGAGGCCTGCTTTTTAGTTCCAAAAATACCATTTTCAAGGTTTTTTAGAACTCTTTTACAGTAAGGTTGATCGTAGAGTGGCCCAATCCAAAGAGGTCCAGCAATGACCGGCTGTGCGGCACACAGCGCACATTCACAAAGCTGCACAGGCGCAAGCCCTGGCGTGACGTAGCGATGCCCGCATTTCAAGCAGTGGGAGATAAATCCGAGTGAGCTTAAACACGCATCAGCGAGTCTTGCGCCTCGTTCGATCCGCAAATAAACTCGATAGTAGTGCGCGGTCGCATGCGCAAGCACTGGAACCGCAGATTTATCGTATTTGACAAATTCTCGAACAATTTTTCCCACAAGTATCCTTATTCCCGTCTCAGCATGATACTCGGTGTTAACAGGCAGTGCGGAGTACCTCCTTACGCCGGCGTTGAAATGGGCGCCACTTAGGGGGGCAGTGTCAGTCGCCGTCACGCAGAGCATCCTGCTGGCAGATCTACAAGCGGCATCAACAAAAGGAGCTGGAGATC
>JBAXDW010000103.1:0-5992 GCA_037140755.1 Methanobacteriota archaeon | reverse complement strand
GACAATGCGCTGTAATTCAGAAGGTATGTGATCAGCAACAAACAACATGCGAATTTTTCCTGCTTCGAGGTTGGCACTAACGTCCTGCCAGAATTCTTGAGTCTCACTTCGACCCAGCTTCTCCACAAGTTCTTGGTCAGGATGGGCTCCTAGGGCTCTACAGCGCTCTTCAAACTTGGAGCGGATTGAATCAATTGTCCAGTAGACAACAGCATTTGCGGCGTAATCTAGTATCTGGCCAACAACTTCTCGTCTCAGACGTGTGTCGCTGCTTCTCTTGACTTCAACGATTGTTAGGACGCCATCTTGGTCCAGGAAAAGATTATCAACGTACCACCGGTCTGATCCGTCCGTGTTATCAGAGACCCCGCTCTCGCGTGCTAGAGGTAACCATTGACGAGGTGCTTCACTATTGATTTGATCACCAGCGAGAAGAAGAGGGTACTTTTCTAGCAATCCTTGAAGTAGATCCTCGGAATCGTATTGCTGCTCAGTCATCGTGACGAACACATCTTCATCTTTTATCAGGTAGATTCCACGGGGCATAGTATCACAAAAAGTTGTAGATTCTTGTAAAGTACAGTTTCCCAGAGTGTTCAAATATTCAGAGACACTATATAAGCAGCAGCTTCCCTGCTAACGTCAGGTCGTACCCGTCGGGTGTCTCAACAATCAGAGCCTGGTCCTTAAGGTCGCGAAGATGCGTATATGTCATCGTCCTGCTTATCTCAAGCTCTTCCTTAAGCACGTCGATATCGCTCAAACCGTCAGCAATCATCTTGAGCAGGTTGTATTTGGTTTTCTGCAGCGTCCACGAAATCTTAGGCAGCGGCAATATCCCGTGCTCCTCTTCAGTGACGTAAAAAACCTCTTTGACCTTGTTCACGTTCTTAAAAACCCCAAGCAAAGCGCCGATCGATGCCGTCTTTCGCCCGCCGGTGATGTTAACGTAGACCTGCCCGCCCTTGTCGTGCTCGCTCTTTATAAGGTACGTAACAAGGTCGACAAGGCCGAGGATGTCGTACCAGTTCGCGACCTCCTTAACGACGATGTCGATGACGTTTCCGAAGGTGGATGCCATAAGGTTCTCAACCTTCCTGACCTCAGAAGGCGGGTCGGCCTCCCGAATCAGTATCATCCTTTTGATGTTAAACGTCTGGATGCCGATGATGAGGGGTTCAGACTCAAAACCCACCGTTGCAATCATTACGTTGACCATACTACCTCCGGCTAAGGATGTTTAATATCAAACATTAAAAATGTATCTGTTTTATTTAAAGTGTATTTATCTATAGACAAGTATTACTCTTCCTTTTTTTTAAATAATTAAAATTATTTGTAAATGAAAATTATTAAATAGTAATTAGTCGTATTAATCTTGAAGTCGTAGTAATTAACGACTGCGAAGTTGTCCTAGACAGGAGGGATTCTAATACAAACGCTGGAATATATCGCGCAAATCGAACTAGGGGAGCTACAGTACTACAAAAACGTGACAGCTGTTCCCTTGTTTCACACGGCGCCCGAGACGCTCTTCTATGGCACGCTCGCTGAATCGTTGCAAGACGGCGTCATAGTGGTGACTGAAGTCAATGCCGGGGGGTCAGTTCCCGATTTGAAGGTGGTGAATAACGCTGACTCATCAATCCTCCTCCTCGACGGAGAGGAGCTTAAAGGGGCGAAGCAGAACCGGGTGCTCAACGCATCGGTACTCCTGGATGCGCACTCGGAAACTATAATTCCGGTCAGCTGCACAGAAGCGGGACGCTGGGGTTACACTTCGGAAACCTTTCGCGAGTCCGGATATGTGATGCCGCAGAACTTGCGGGCAAACTGTGCGAGATCCGTGTCCGCGTCCCTCAATCAGACCCACAAGTATCACTCTGATCAGCGTGCCGTTTGGAACGACATCGATCGCATGGCAGAAGCCTCAGCGGTCAACTCGCCGACCCGTTCAATGACTGACGTCTTTGAGGCGAAAAAGAAGGAACTTGATGAATGCCTCGACGCTTTTTCGTACATGTCAAATCAGAAAGGACTCCTCGTCTTCGTCAACGGAAAAGTCGCGGGATTTGACCTCATCTCACGCGCCTCCGCTTATGAGGCGCTGCACCCCAAGCTCGTCAAGAGCTATGCGATGGACGCGCTACTACAAGAAAAGCGCAGCCGCCGTAAGGCGTCACTCGAAGATGCTCTCGCATTTATCAAAGAGACGCAATCGTGTTCAGGAGAAAAGTACAAATCAACGGGGCTTGGCTGGGACTACCGGTTTGAAGCAGGCACGATCGTCGGCTCATCGCTTGTGCACATCGAAACCGCCATCCATTCTGCGTTCTTTAGGGCACAACAAGCGACGAAGACCGGTCGAATGGCAAACTACTCGAGACGTGCTGAATACAGGACAAGGCGTCCGGCGGAGTAATTGAGCGGAGAACAAGATGGATCCAAGAGCGAGGGGCAACAACGACGGAACACTGTATCTGGCGGATTGGCCGGAACCTCCCGTTGCAAAGCAAAAGTCGCACGGCCTTTTGTATTATACAGCTCTTTTGGTATTTTTCGTGTTTATCCTTGGGAGCTTAGCAGTGACGGCGTTTTTCGTGTTCTTTCTCATATTGGCGTTCCTATAAACGTGAAGCATAATCTTAAAAGCGATTAGCAGAGGTCTTAGGCTATGAGTTATAAAGTTGAGTTTTTACTCCAAGGCGAGGATCACGTTGTCTCGAATAAAGACAGATACGACTGAGGTCACATGCACGAAGTTTATGTAGGGATCTGTAAGAGCTGGAAGGACTGTGGCGAATGTCGCATGGGGTGCTGAGATGCTCAGGTATCACTTAGGGTGGTTGCTACTCTTTCTTCTAGTAATCATCTTCATGCCGGTATTCCCACTGCTTGCATTGGTGGGAGCCATATTACTACTGCTTTTCGCAGTAGCGCGACTAGCAAAGATGGTGTCTTGAAGTGGTGAAATGGACAAAAAAACGCGAGTTCTGTGAGCTTATGTGTATTAGCGGCGAGTCATCACGCACATAAGTTGTTTCGGACTGCTTCCTCAAACTAGATGCACGACTAAGCACAATAGCGTGACAACCAATGTTTGACGTAACTGATATCGTCGAAGCGATGTGCGGGCGAACGCCAAAAGACCGGACGTTTGAACCGACTGACGTCCAGCTTTCTGATTCGACTGTTTCTATCGGGAAGGCAGCCGAAGACGCTGCCGGGTCCGTCAGCTTTCGTGATGGTGCCAACCCGCCGATCAACTCCATTCATCCGGACTTCCCCCTTGACCGGCGCGTCGTCGCGATAGACAGCACGAGCGTCGTTCTCGGTTATGTGCCCGAGGGCTTAGTCGGGGCCATACGTGCGTCTGTAATACTTAAACCAGAAGGGAAAACGCAGCACGCTTTGGAGCGCTACGGCCCGTACCTCGTTGTCGTCACCAACTACGACAAAGACGAGCTATATGCCAACGCATGTGAGCGCGTTTATGGGGAGCCGACCCCCTCGAAAGCCCCAGATGTTAGGAAGACCCTCGACAGGCTCCGGAACCTTCTGGAGCGCTACCTGCAGTTCCAGGCTGTAAAGACGTACACCGACGCTCTTTTGCTCATCGACGGAAGCCTGATGGCAGGAGCAGTCGCTGACCCCATGTTCGTCGTCAAAAACCTCGTGCGCGACGCCGAAAAAAATGACAACGCCGTCGTCGCGCTCTCAAAGTCGACAACCCTCACCTTGAAAGAGAACCACCTGAGCATCCTCTCGCTTGTGGACGGTGTCCCTGGTGCGTGCTACATCGGCGATCTGCGAGAACATCTAACACAGGACCAAAAACGGTATGTCGGCAATGTCTACGTCGGTCGCTTGACGCCAGGTGGTGAAGCATTTCGTTTTGACATTCCGGAAAATGCGAGCATAACGCACGGGTCTTTGTTCTCGATGCTCGCCGGTTTGTCTGGTGAGCATGGGTATCCGGAGGAACTCAAGCTCGCGCATATGACGTGCGTATTGAGCTCGATTAGTATGATTGAACTGCAAGCCGCAGCTATCAACCTGCACGGCTTGGAGATGAAAGAAAACTTCAGAAGGAAGCTCTTTCCACTGTAATGGGATGACACACTATGTATGTATTGACAAAATACGGCGACGAATTGGCACTCGTTTTTTCACCCGATGAGACCGTACGACTCGGCGACACCTTAGTTATCGATGATATCGTGGCACAGGTCATCGACATCCAGTTTGCTGATCTGCCAGGTGTTCTCGAGCACATTTTGCGGAAATCGCTTATCGCCGAATCTGAGACTGAAGAGCACGTACAACCTGAACTCCAAAGCGTGGTCGACTCATTGACTGATCAAAAACTGGCGCGCGCTAAGATACGAGGGCATCTCGAACAGGAAAAGACGAACAACGGCGCGAAAAAAACGTTCAAGACAGGCTTGAACGAATTTAATATCAGCCGGGCGAAGGCAGCTGTGCAAATACTCCCCCAAGACGCCCTCTTCGAGTCCCTGAATCTGTCATTTCCACCATCGTGCGATCTTGGCGTGACGCTCTCATCCGATAGCACGAGCTTTGACATTCTCATCGACCGGCTCGGAATAAATCTCATCACCGGCATGAAAGGGTCAGGAAAATCGTACCTCGCCAAACGCCTTCTTCTCAAGCTTATCGACAACAACGTGCTCACGATCGTGTTTGACCTTAATGCTGAGTACCTCAACTTGCGAAAGTCCGACGAGAGCACGCCAAGCCGATATGCCGATCGTATGGTCACCTTTACGCCGTACCTTGCAGAAGAAAGCGACTTTGAGCGCGTGCTCATGATTCCCGTTCACGAAATTACGTATGACGATTTTGCGACTTTTGTTAACGTCCCGCGAGAATCCGCCATGTATCTCTACCTTATACAGTTCTGGCGACAAAACCGTGATATAACCTTCACTCTTGATGACCTTGAACGATTCGTGAAAACCATCGACAACGAGTTTGCGAGGAACGGGCTTATCGTACGTGTCGAGGTTGCACGAGCGTCAGGACTCTTTGGCCCAAACTCAGTCACTGGGTTCATCAGGGTGATGCAGAAAAGCGGGGGGGCGATTATTTTTAACCTCTCGGAAATCAGTCACTGGGAGCGAAAGATAGCGGTAGAGTTTGTGTTACGCAGATTAGTCCGATTGGGACAAGCGCGAGAATTCGAAGCCATTTCGCTGTTCCTCGAAGAGGCACAGCTCTATGTGGAGCATCAGAATATGATCGACATCGTCACGAGGATGCGTCATTCAGGGATCTTCCCCACTTTTATCACCAACACCCCCCGGACGTTACCTGACGATGTTTTTACTCTTTTAGACAACTTGATTGCCTTCAGTTTTCGCAATGAAGACGAACTGCGGCAACTCGCGCGTTCCGGACTTATCGATCAAAAATCGATTAACGCACTGCAACACCTCGAGAAACGGCAGTGTATTGCTGTTGGCAAAATAACGTCGCAATATCCTTTATTTGTGGAGATACAGCCGCAAACTGGAGTGCGTATGGGTGGCGAGACGCGAAAGTTGATCTAAATTCGTTTGATTACTAGCTCAGGGAGATCCCGACCGAGCCTCTAAGTTGCGCACTTTTGACCTTTTCAGACGGGCATGGCAGGATGTTTATTATCAAGGTCCGCTCAAGAAAGTTTATCACCCATTGATGAGAACACGTTCCTACGGTTAATAACGGCTAAAAAGTGGAGGCATCACTATAATGACGATGGAGCGGAAGATAACCTACTTCGAAGAGCCAGGAGAAGAGAACACAAGTGACGTGTTTAACTGCGCGAGAGAGCGTTCTAGTGATCTCGGGATTACGCACATCTTGATCCCTTCGAAGCGCGGAGTTTCTGCAGAAAAAGCGTTAGATTTCTTTTCGAATACAAACTTAACGCTTTTCTTCGTCGGCACCGATCCCGCAAGTTTTTCGCCAGAGACCAAGAAGCGTATTG
>JBAXDW010000102.1:0-5992 GCA_037140755.1 Methanobacteriota archaeon | reverse complement strand
CTCTTCTCAGGCCCCATCAGAAATCAGCGTTGGCGGAACAAGCAACGGAACAGCGCATATGCTCGCGGTGGGGCAAGCGAATGAAAGTAGCAGTTACCAGGGTTCTGTGTCTGACGTCACGGTCTACACGCAACCCGGAGCCGGTCACGTATTCGTGGAAACTGCGCCATTGACAGGCGTTGATTTTCAGGAGACGGCGAGAGCTGCCATAAAAGTTGCAGCTGAACGGGCCAAGGCAAACACAAGCCAACGAGATTTCGAATTTGTGTTGCACGTGCCTAAGGGGGTGGATGCGGTCGATGGGCCGAGCGCTGGCCTTCCTATGACCATCGCGGCATATTCGGCTCTGACAAAGAAACCAACCAATCCCTACGTTTACGGCACAGGTGCTATTGAGAACAACGGAACGGTGAGCAGCGTTAGTGGTGTTTACCTAAAAGCAGTCGCAGCAGCAAAAAGCGGCGCTAGAGTCATCGTTGTTCCGAGCGAAAATACTCTTGTGAGCACGAGTTCTCCGCTCTCTGAAAACGCAATAGCGAACGTAAACTTGCAGGCACAGCTTAAAAAGGAGGGTTATAACGTAACTGTCGTCGGAGTGAATAAATTTGACGACGCGTTGCCTTATTACTTCAGTTAAGAGAGCTCAAGCAGTCTTGCAAGTCATCCAAAACGCATTTGGCTGGCCGTGAAGAACCACAAATGTTGAATCAAATTGCGCAAGCTTCAGGATAGCCGTCTAGAGTTTTGAGCGTAAATCATTGGGGTAAACAGGCAACGGAAGCTGCGCTGAGGCGGCAACTTGCGTTACCCGCATTTTACTTATCGTTGGAGTCATAGCAGGAGCAGCTATTATCGTGCTGGGAGTAGAAAAGGCGATACCAAGAACCAGCAGTGATTACATCAGCGTAGTCAAGGCGCCGCAGGCGGGAAAACCGTCCGAGCAGCGAGCTGCGCAGAAAGCGATGGTTGAGCGATGAGTAGCAGCGATAACTCTCTACTGCGTGTGTATTCCAGTGCTCGCAATGCAACTTCAACTGCAGCAGGCTTGCTAATGAAATACTCATAAGTCGGAGATTAGTTCGTGTTAACGAGGGGGCTGATGAGAACGAAACCAACAAGTCGGAAATTCTGTTGTTTGCGAGCCGTTGCAATCACAAGCTGGTAGTTATATTCTACCTACACTAAAGTCGTGTCAAGCCTGGATATTGGGCGGCGAAACAAATTTTAGTCTTGACTTACATAAATAATACGTCATTAAAGGGGAAGGATGAGAATGACAGCTAAAAAGAAACTGACCACAACCGCGGGCGCACCCGTGGTGGACAATCAGAATATCATGACCGCTGGCCCGCGGGGACCCATATTACTGCAGGATACCTGGTTCCTGGAAAAGCTAGCCCACTTTGACCGCGAAGTCATCCCCGAACGGCGCATGCACGCGAAGGGCTCGGGCGCTTACGGCACATTTACGGTGACGCATGATGTCACCTGTTATACCAGGGCCAAGATCTTTTCCGCCGTGGGCAAGAAGACAGACCTCTTCGTGCGCTTTTCCACGGTGGCCGGTGAAAGGGGCGCTGCCGATGCCGAGCGAGATATCCGCGGATTTGCCATGAAGTTCTATACCGAGGAGGGCAACTGGGACTTGGTGGGCAACAATACGCCTGTATTCTTTATGCGCGACCCGCTCAAGTTCCCCGACCTCAACAAGGCCGTCAAGCGTGATCCCCGCACCAATTTGCGGAGCGCCAAAAACAACTGGGATTTTTGGACCTCGCTGCCGGAGGCGCTACATCAGGTCACCATCGTGATGAGCGACCGCGGCATACCTTATTCCTACCGCCACATGCACGGCTTTGGCAGCCACACCTTCAGCCTCATAAATGCTAAAAACGAGAGGTTCTGGGTGAAGTTCCATCTAAAAACACAGCAGGGTATCCGCAACCTCACCGATGAGGAGGCCGAAGCTCTGGTAGGAAAGGACCGCGAAAGCCACCAGCGCGACCTCTATGAAAACATAGAAAAGGGCAATTTCCCGCGCTGGACCATGTATTTCCAGATCATGCCAGAGAAGGACGCTGCCAATTACAGGTTCCATCCCTTTGACCTCACCAAGGTCTGGCTGCACGGGGACTATCCATTGATCGAGGCGGGTGTTATGGAGCTGAACCGCAACCCGGAGAACTACTTCGCCGAGGTGGAGCAGTCCGCCTTCAACCCTGCCAATGTCGTGCCGGGCATCGGCTTCTCGCCCGACAAGATGCTGCAGGGACGGCTGTTTTCCTACGGCGACGCCCAGCGCTACCGCTTGGGGGTCAATCATAACCTCATACCGGTGAACGCCCCGCGCTGCCCGGTTCACAGCTATCACCGGGATGGCGCCATGCGTGTGGATGGCAACTTCGGCAGCACGCTGGCCTATGAGCCCAACAGCTACGGCGAGTGGCAAGAGCAGCCCGAGTTCAAGGAACCGCCCCTAAGCCTGGAAGGCGCTGCCGACCACTGGAATGCTAGAGAGGATGACGATGATTATTACACCCAGCCCGGTCTGCTCTTCCGGCTCATGAGCCCTGAACAGCAGCAAGTGCTCTTTGAAAATACCGCCCGCGCCCTGGACGACGCCCCCGAAGAAGTCAAGGTCAGGCATATCGGCAACTGCCTCAAGGCTGACAAAGCCTATGGCAAGGGTGTCGCCGATGCCCTCGGCATCGAACTGAGCTCAGTGCCCCAATAAAGCGGGGGGAGTCCGGCACAGGGCTGGTCCTCTTAAAGAGGCAGTCCTGTGCCCTTCTCAGAGCAGGGAATACACACCTCCTCCCCGTTTTCGAATCGAACTCTATGCTCAGAAACCAACTCTCCACACTTCTGACACGTGACTGATCGAAATATCCGTGCCTTCTTAGGAACATCGGCCATTTCGATGTGTGTGACGGTAAATAAATCCTCCTCTGACATCTTCATGAGCGTTTCGGCGATCCTCTCAGCACGCTTCCTGAATTCTTGCTGCTCATTCGAAGTGGCAGATCCAGAAGTCACCTCTCTCCGCAGCCGACTCCACGTTGGATCCAAATTCTCGAGATTAACTGAACTATTCAAAGAGATTCGCAACGCGTCTCCTGTCTCCCTGTTAATGAACGTATACACGTGCTTTCCATGGTCTTTAAAAATAAGATTGCCTTTCCCGAACGTGCAGCCTGTTACAACCTGTATGGCATCGACGCTGCAGCTGTCATTTTCGACGATGGCTATCAGCTCCTCATCGACTGACCTTTTAGACGAAAATTCTCGCACTACCATCTGTGCGGCACGGTATCCAATGATTGTTCCAGGGCAAATGTGCCCGTGGAACTTAGTGACTTCTTGAAATGAGATTTCCTTCGCGGTTTCCATTCGATCACCTTAAATGTAGTTGAATATCGCTTTATCAGCAGTTATTACAAATAAATCTGTTCCAGATACCCCATCCGGTGATGCGCAGAGGGCTTAGTAATTTAGCAGCAGTGGCTTATCGAACATTTTCAAGCTTACACAGCGCGATAACGGATCAAAGTGATTAAATACAAAGGGGCGACCTGAGTAGGAGATGATGATGTTCGGCAGTTGTCCAGGGACGTCGCACTTGCGCACGCCGACCCTTACAATCAAGAAATGTCCGCGATGTGGTGAGGATGTTGAGGTTTTTTCGTCAGATGTTAAGGTACGGTGTAGCAAGTGTGGGTTATCGGTTTTTAACGACATGAACCTGTGCGTTCATTGGTGCGCCTATGCGAAAGAATGTGTCGGGCCTGAACTCTACGAGCAGCTTAAGAAAGACGATGCCGAGCAAACAGAGCCGCCTTAGTATTGTATGCTGCAGAAAGCGGATTGCGGCTGTTTTTCACGGGTGAACCGTATATGTGCGAGAGTAACGTTTGTTAGCAGCTAGACATTCGATTGCAACTGTATGGCTATTGGGGATATGGCAGTGAACAAACCCCGCAGCGATAGATCAACAGAACGCTTCGAAATTATGTCAGCCTTCCTAAGCGCTTTTTCTGACGCGGCGCTGCTCACGGACGCTGACGGCATCATCCTCGCCGTAAGCGATGCAGCCGTCAAGCGGTTTAGCACCAGCGCCGCCACGCTCGTCGGCACCTATGCGCACGATGCCCCCCCTGCCGACGTAACACAGGCACGCCGGAAGTGGATGACAGAGGTGGTCTCCTCAGGCGCGCCCATACACGCAGAGGAACTATATGAGGGACGGCGTTTTTGAGTATCCCTCTATCCTGTAGCAACGAGGAACGGCTCAGTCACGCGCGTGCTCATGCTTGAGTACGACGTGACGGATGAACGCGATGCCATTGACGAACAACAGCGCCTCGCCTTTCTTGACCCAGCAAATGACGCGATCTTCATCTTTGATCTCGATGGGCATATCAGGTATTGGAATAAGGGCGCGGAACGGCAGTACGGGTGAAAGCAAGACGACGCACGAGGGGAACTAATCCATTCGTTGCTGCAGACCGTCTTTCCATCCCCGCTTGACGACATCACTGACCACCTATTCCGTTCGGGACACTGGGAGGGGGAGTTACGGCATACCACTCGCGCCGGCGTCGCGGTGACGGCAATGAGCCACTGGACTTTGCAGTATGGCGCTCGGAATGTACCGGTGGCAATTCTCGAGACTGCACGGGACATCACCGAGCGGAAGCAGGTTGAAGAAAAACTGCGGGCCGCCTCTCTCTATGCAAGAAGCCTTATTGAAGCGAGTCTCGACCCCCTCGTTACTATCAATGCTGACGGAAAAATCACCGATGTCAACAAGGCCACTGAGGGGGTTACCGGCCTTTCCCGTGAAGAACTGATTGAAAGCGACTTCAGCAGCTATTTCACTGAGCCGGAAAAAGCAAATGCGATTGCTTAAACTAGAGCGCCTCCACCAAGTAATTAAGTCATAAGTGCGCACGAATAAGCGGTTGATGATACTATGAACTTCGACGAATGCAAGCGGTTCGCAGAGGAGCACGCAATCTGTTCCTTAGCTACTGTCGACGGCGACCAGCCACGGGTTCGGATGGTGGGGATGTGGTTTGTGGATAAAGTGGGCTTCTATTTTTCTACCGCGAACGTGAAAGAGGTATATCGACAGCTGAGGGGAAATGCTAAGGTTGAGCTGTGTTTCTACGCTCCGCCAGCACGTCCGCTCGGAGAAGAGGGGGCGATGGACATGGGAAAGGTCATGCGAGCGTCAGGTACCGTTGCGTTCCTTGATGACCCGAAACTCAAGGAGCGCCTCCTCGCGGAGCGGCCGTTTCTACGCCCTAATGCTGAAAACCTAGTTCTATTCCGTGTTGAAAAGGGCGAAGCGTGGTTTTGGACGTTTGCTGACAGCGGACGCGAGTCTGCCATTGAACGAACTAGGTTTTGAAGCGAGGAAGGAAACGGGAATAGAGATCAACCTAGACGCTATGGCTCCGCGAAATCTAACTACCAAAGACGCCATCGAGAAAAGGCGCAGCATACGAAAATTCAAGAGCGATCCAGTTAACGATAAGCATATAGCAGCACTGATCGAGGCTGCGGGGCTAGCGCCATCAGGCTCTAACTCGCAGCCGTGGCGTTTCAAGATTGTCTCGGACGACGCGACAAAAGCGAAATTGGCCGTAGCGGCGTATCAGCAATCGTTCGTAGCGCAGGCTCCCGTCGTGCTGGTCTGTTGCGCGGACATCCACGGCTATTTTGAAGGCATCACAGCTAGAAGTCAGGAAATAGGGAAGGAGGGCGCGCTTGAGGAGACGATGGTGCGCATCCTTCGTAAACGGGCCGAACAACTAATAACGATGAATGTCCAAGATCTGGCGCCTGGCATCGCTTTTAACGTTGCGATTGCCATTGAGCCTATCGTGTTGAGGGCCTTGGATTTTGGCTTGGGAAGTTGATGGGTGAGAATGATCGACGAACAGAAAATAAAGGACATCTTTGGCTGGGGCAACAATATGCACACCGT
>JBAXDW010000101.1:0-6040 GCA_037140755.1 Methanobacteriota archaeon | reverse complement strand
GGGCTGCAGACGGTCTAGGTTCTACTGCGGAGATTATTGAGTTAAGCAGGGATCTAGGGCGACCGCGCTACGACCTTTGGGAGATCGCGATCTGGGAAGAGAGCGTTAACGTCGTAGACAAAGAAGTATTCTATATGCAGGGTGTCCATCAAGAGGCCGATATAATCTTAGATAATATTGATTGCATAAGGGCGGTCACCGGTGCTGAAAAAGACGCAAAAGTATCTATTCGAAAAACAGACAAAGCAATGGGAGTTATGGGCTCCTTTAGGCCGCCGCAATGCCTTCAAGATAAACCAGAGGAGCTTCGAGAAATTCAAAGCAAGTCATGGGGGATCAAGTAACCTTACACGCCGTTTAAGTGCGTAAGAATCGAAAACTGGAAGACCCCATCTTTGACCTGTAGTAAACGCGCCAGGCGTTCGTTACTATGTTAGATTTTCTGACTCTAGACGATGTAGAACTAAAAGGCAAGACCGTCCTTCTTCGTGTGGACATCAATGTACCTGTCAATGAGGCAAGTCTGCGAATTTCGGAATCAAAACGCATTGAGGCGATAAGGAATACTGTCGGGGAACTCGTTGATAAAGAAGCAAAAGTGGTTTTAATTGCTCATCAAGGCCGGGCTGGAGATTATGACTTTTTGCCGCTAGACCAACACGCCGCCGTTCTGAGCAGCGCATTTGGCGAGACTTTTGACTACGTTGACGATACTATTGGGGTCGCAGCGCGTGAGCGTGTAAAGGAGATGAAACCCCGCGATGTGCTATTGCTCCAAAACGTTAGGTTCTTGGCCGAAGAAACGCTTGATCGGACTCCAGAAGAGCACGCGACAACGATTCTTGTGCAAAGATTGAGCTCAATAGCTGACGTGTTCGTGAATGACGCATTTTCGGCTGCTCATAGGTCGCATGCGTCGCTTGTGGGCTTCACGTGCACGTTGCCGTCCGTGGCAGGTAGAAACATGGAAAGAGAACTCCGCTGTGACAAGCAAGTGTTCGCTAACCCAGAGCGCCCGGTCGTTTATTGCTTAGGCGGCAGTAAGCCGGATGATACCCTTGAAGTACAGAAGTACGCCTTGGGCAGGGGCGTCGTTGACAACGTGCTCACTTCCGGAGTACTTTGTCAGCTGTTTCTACTAGCCGCAGGGAGGAAGCTTGGCGAAGAGACTGACACTCTGCTTCGGGATAAGCACTATCTTGACCATATGGGTGACGTCAAGGACCTACTTAACCGATTTGGCGCACGTATACGAGTCCCTGTGGACCTAGCTTATAACGACGAAGGAAAGCGGATTGAGGTTGGCGTGCAGAACTTGCCAGGGAAAGGGCTAGTTGCTGACATTGGCAAAGAAACGATTGCCGCCTACAAATCTATCATAAACGACGCCAAAACTGTGGTGGCGAAGGGCCCAGCGGGGGTCTATGAGGTTCCTGGGTTTGCTGACGGGACTAAGGCACTTCTAGAAGTAATAGGCTCTTCTAGGGCGTTCTCACTTGTTGGTGGAGGTCACATGCTGTCGGCAATACGTGAGCTTGGCATCGATGAGACCAGTTTCTCGTACGTGAGTTTGGGGGGTGGCGCGTTTATTAACTATCTATCTGGGAAAGGGCTTCCAGCATACGACGCTTTGAAAAAAGCTGCCTTACGCGCCAAAGGCTCACGTGAGCTTGAGACCGAGGGCGTTTGAAGATGCTTCGGGCGTCGGCGCCCCCAAAGAGTACCATCCGATAAGGTGGCGCAAGGGACTTGAATAAATGAAATATACGCAGTTGGACATCGCACCAACCATAAGCACGTTGTTGGGGTTTGAGATACCTGAAAAAGACGGAAGAGAGATCAAAGAGATTGCCGCATTCTGCGCTGACAAGAGCGTCGATCAAGTGTTGCTGATTGTTGTAGACGGCTTGGGGGCGGCACTATATAAAAAATTGAACGGCGCCTTGACGCACCTGCGGGCTCTCTCTGAAGACGGCTTGTTTTTTGAGATCTATTCGTTACCGCCTAGGATAACGACGCCAAATATCGGCACTATTTTGACCGGATATACGCCGGAACATCATCTTCTGTACGAGGCAGCTGACACATTTTATACGCCGGTGCGGTCGATTCTTGAGCTCGCAAGCGAGAACGGAATCAAGTCTGGCATAGTGATAGAACTCCTCGGTGCTAAGGCGATGCTAAATCGAGTGGATCTGGCTATTGGCGTCGAGAATCTTAGCGGGATCATTGACTATGACCGACGGATCACTGATCTGGCGTTGAAGGCGTTTAGCCTAGAAGGAATTAAACTGATGATGATACATCTGCGGGCAATTGACAATTGTGCACACCATTACGCGAAGGAGTGGGACGATCTGGCATTCTCTGCGCGGACTATCGACAAGAACTGCGAGCGGCTTTGCTATGGGTTGCGAAAGTCCACGTTGATTCTGGTGACCTCTGACCACCCGATACACGTTGAAAAATGGGCCCACCTTGAAGATAACAACCAAGATGTGCCGTTGGTTGTCGGTTATGTGGGCGGAGCAAGCAGTACAAACAAAGAGCGATGAGGGCCGACGTTCTACGTGGCCCCTCGCACAATCGTTAAAGCTATCAATCTCTGATTAGCAAGAGGAGGATAATGAAGAATAGACACGTCTTGGAAGCGTTAGGAAAGGCTTACATCGTAGTCGAAGACGGGCGCGTAGTAGAAGTGGGAAAGCCTCTAATCGAACGCTGTCCAATTTTCGCAAAGGCGCGCGGCATTGAAGAAATCAATCAGGAAGTCGTTAAACAGAACATCGAATTCCGGATTCGCGATTTTGGCATGTGCACCGGTGAGCGAGCCATTGAGATGGAAGTATTCGTCGGATTTGGCGCATCTGAAGTGATGATGACCGCGCTCCGACGAGGTCTGATTGATGCTAGCGTTTCAGTTTGTGAGGGCGTCGGGACGGTCATTACGTCCAATCCGAACCTGACGCAAGGCATCGGGGCACGGATTTCGGGCGTGATAGAAACAACCCTCATTCCAAAGTTAAAGAATCGAATAGAGGAGAAAGGGGGAATTCTGCTCAATGGCAATAAAGCCGTTATTAATCAGCCTTTGGGCGTTGCTCGCGCTGTAGAGATGGGTTTCAAACGCGTCGCAGTAACTGTTGCGACATTGCACGATGGTCGACAGTGTCGCAAAATCGAGCGCGAAACGGGCGCCGATGTAATCGTGATCGGCGTTCACGTAACCGGAATGAAGGAGGACGTCGCGCGCGATTTCATTGATACAGTGGACATAACTACGGGGTGTGCGTCGCGTTTCATCAGAGAAGCCGTCGGCGACAAAGCTCTAGCACAAGTTGGCACTGGGGTGCCGCTGTTCGCCTTGTCACAAAAAGGAAAAGAGCTGTTGCTTGAAAGAGCGAAGGAAGTAACGACGCCGATTCTCGTTAACACCATGAAATTGCCGGTGCTGCCTGAAGACAAGCAGCCGAAGCCATTGATATGAGGCCATCCTGTGAACTATGAATACGGAATTAATACGAAGTTAGTGCACGCTGGCGAGCATCCATCCCCTAACATATCTGCACTTGCGCCGCCGATCTACCAAACGTCGAGCTTCGCAATTGATGAGCTCCTTCCATCGGGGATAAAACATGGGGAGTATGTCTACTCTCGGCTTTCAAATCCAACGCTTACAGCACTTGAACTAAAAATGGCAGCACTTGAGGGGGGTGACGCCGCAGTTAGTTTTGCTACAGGGATGGGTGCTATTTCAGCAATCATGCTTACGCTGCTCAAATGCGGCGATCATCTTGTCGCTGATCGAGTGCTTTACGGTAGTACCTACGAGCTTCTGAAAAAAGGCGTCCCTCGCCTTGGATTTGACGTAAGCTTTGTTGACACATCTAAACCCGAGCAGGTAGCTGAGGCTTTAAGAGACAACACGAAGCTTGTTTTTTTTGAAACCCCTGCTAACCCGACATTCAAGCTTGTGGATATACGAAAGGTCGCAGAAGTCGCTTCGGAACATGGCGCAAAGACGATTGTCGACAACACGTTTCTAACTCCCTACTATCAAAAGCCCCTCGAACTCGGGGCTGATGTCGTTGTTCATAGTGCGACGAAATACTTGAACGGACACGGCGACGCGCTAGGTGGGCTCGTCGTCTCATCGTATGAGGACGCAATCAGTATAAGAAAAGGGGTCTTGCGTGATATGGGTGCCGCACTTAGCCCTTTCAACGCTTTTCTCATATTGCGCGGGCTTCGCACCCTTGCTCTTAGAATGGAGCGACACACCCAGAATGCGACTGAACTCGCTACTTTCTTGAAAGCGCAGAAGCTCGTCAAGCGGGTTTTTTACCCGAAATTCGATCGAAATCTCGAACGCAATCCAGATCTAAAGGCGCAAATGTCAGGCTATGGGGGGATGCTTGCGTTCGAGATTGGCGGAGGTGTGGATGAGGCTATCGCATTTTTAAACAACCTCAAGCTTTGTACGGTCGCTGTGAGTCTCGGCGACACTGCGACGTTGATAGAGCACCCAGGACTTATGACTCATGCAGTTGTTCCCAAGGAAGAGAGGGAATTGCTCGGGATCACTGACAACCTCATAAGGGTCTCAGTAGGACTTGAAGATGTAGTGGACATCAAAGCAGACATTAAACAAGCTCTCGATGCAGTTTAGTAGATATGGTTGTAACCCTAGCTAATATTTCCAGCCGCTTCTTTGAACCGAGCGATCACGAATTCTGGACTCAGTGAGGTCAGAAACCAGCCAGCCCGGGGTCCCGATGTTTTTGCGAGAAGTGAGACGTATATTGCTTTGAAAGCGTCTCTTGAATCGATTCCCACTTCTTCGCTGAAGGTGTAGACTTCATTGTGTAACCACTCTGGATCGCTGCTATTCGTCTCAAGTGCCACTGCGAGCTTCGCTAATGTTTTTCTCTGCCCGTTGGTGAGCGTT
This sequence comes from Methanobacteriota archaeon, assembly GCA_037140755.1. GTDB lineage: Archaea > Halobacteriota > Bog-38 > Methanoflorentales > Methanoflorentaceae > Methanoflorens. The sequence continues at coordinate 1,092 of JBAXDW010000101.1, read as the reverse complement.
TTGACTTGACCAGGAAGTGTTCGCTGGACTTGAAACTTGACGAATTCTGGTGCAAAACGATCGAGCCAGTTTTTAACGTTGCGCGCTCTTTTTTTGAGAGCATCCGCATCAGTGGCGTCGTAGCCGCTTCGATGAAGAACTTGGACAAGCTCGTCGCAGCTGTTTGCGATTTGAATTGCCGTCACCATATGCTTGAAGGGAACGTTGCATCCTTGTTCAGAAATTCGTGAGAGCTCGAAAGCGCGACCTTCGCTGTGGTCAAATTCATCAACAAGCGTCAGGAGTCCTAAGCCGGGATCGAAATCGATGAGCTTTTCAGGCTTCGTTTTGATTATCATGTAGCGTAGGACATCGGCAGGTGCACTCTCAAGCATTTCGCTGATGGTGATAGTTACGCCTTTAGAGCTCGACATCTTGCCGCGCCCTTTCAGGTGTATGTGACCATATGGAACGGGAATAGGAGGGGGGTACCCATATACCTCTCTTGAGATACGTTGGCCTGTATCATAGGAGCCCCCTGCAACCGCGTGGTCTTTGCCAAACGGCTCGATAGTAACGCCTAGAATCTTCCAGCGTGCCGGCCAGTCGACCCGCCACGCGAGTTTGCCTTCCCCCCTCGAGTAATCTGACACTCCTTCGGCACCACATTGACATCTATACTGGACAAAACTGCGTGCGGGTACATGTTCGACAATTTGTGCGACACTGATTCGCCGGCATTCCTCACAAAGCGGGTTATATGGACTCCACCCTGCTGGTAGTTTTCTCTTTGAAACACTCTCAATTATAATAGCAATAACGTCGCGTCGTTCGAGAGCGACTTTCGTTGCCTCTGTATATAGGCCGTTCTTGTACATCTGGTCTGCGCGGTAAACTTCAACGGCGATGTCCAGTTCCACCAGCGATTCTGAGAAAGGCCTAAGATAATGCTCCGCGTAGCTCGAACAACAGCCAAAAGGGTCAGGTATCTCAGACAAAGGCATGCCGACGTACTTTTTGCACGCGGCGGGCAAGAACGGATAGACCGTCCGGAGTGGGTCATACGTATCAGCTACGTATATAAGGCGAGCAGCTTTTCCAACATCCTTAATT
>JBAXDW010000100.1:0-6083 GCA_037140755.1 Methanobacteriota archaeon | reverse complement strand
CTACCTGATGCTAAAGACGCAGCGGAAAAAACAAACGTGAGTTTATTCGTCAATGACGTGATCTACCGGTTAATTGAAGATTATCAGACATGGTTCGAAAAACAGAAAACATTGCACGGAAAAAAACGATATGAGGCTATCGTTAGGCCCGGGAAATTCAAAATACTCTTGGGATGCGTTTTCAGGCAAAGCAAGCCTGCAATAGTCGGAATTCAGGTACTCGGTGGCACGCTGAGGAATGGGGTCTCTCTGGTACGAGAAGACGGAGTCCGAGTTGGAACGTTGAAGGGTATGCAAGATAGAGGCGAAAACGTCAGCGAAATAAGCGAAGGAAAAGAAGTTGCGATCTCTATTGACGGACCAACGGTCGGAAGACAAATAAACGAAGGGGACCTACTCTACGTTGAAGTGCCAGAAAAGCATGCAAAAGTAATGGAGCAAGAACTCTACGATGCACTTGGCCAGAGCGAGAGATTGATGCTTGATGAGTTTTTGACGATCAAGCGTAAGGATAACCCGTTTTGGGCTAAGTGAACTATAACAGTTTAATCTCTACGCTGCAATGTATCTAACAATAGACGATAGTAAGATCACCACAGAGGAGTAAGATGAATGGCAGACTTTAGGTTAATCATTTCTGATCCAAGCAATAAGAGCGCATTCAAAATGGACGTTTCAGGCGCGAAAGCAAACAAGCTGGTTGGACTAGGTATTGGAGACTTATTACAGGGCGACGTGATTGGCCTCAATGATTACGCGCTCGTTATAACGGGCGGTTCAGACAAAGATGGCGTCGCTATGCGGCGTGATCTTCCTGGGACAGTCCGAAAGAGATTGCTGCTCACCGGCGGGGTCGGCTACCGTCCAACAAGAGCAGGGATTAGAAGGCGAAAGAGCATCCGAGGCCGAGTTATCTCTGCGGAAACTGGTCAGATTAATCTCGTTGTAGAGAAAAGCGGAGTTAAACCGCTCGATGAGATTTTTAAGGCGACAGAGCCTGAGGAACAGTAATCTGCGACTCTTCTTGCTTTAGCGTCGCGTGTAAACGAGACGAATACTATGCAAAGCGCGCTCCTGCATTCGATTTTTTCGGTTAGAAATACAGTTGCACAGCGCGTTCCATAAGCGCCTCCTGCTTGTTGAAAAACAGTGCTGAAAATTTGTCGGAGAGCTTCCTAGCGTCGAATCTAACGTAGAGAAGCGCTCGGATTTATGATACTTTGTTGCTAACCGAGTAAGGCGGTGTCTTGTCCTCTTGCAAGACTACGAAACTTGGCGTGTACTGCTGCGATTTCCTGCAGCTGCTCTTTAGTTCTACCTTCCAAAACGTGCAAACGCGGAAAAACTGTGTCATTAGAAGCGTTGGCAAAAAAACGTGCTAATTCGGGGCTTAGAGCGTGCTTTGGTATCAAGCGTAGGTCTCGCACAAATTTGCAACACTCGTGTTCCCAACAGGCAGCTAAGTCTAATGCAGATTTGACGCCGCCCGCTCGGAACTGTGTAAGAATGAGATGGAGGCTCCGAATATCAACACATGCCATTCCAATGTTGGCATATGGTAGCGCATAATCATTTCCATTGAACGCTACTGAAAGCCCGCCCGCGCCTCGAATCCGCTGGAGCATCTTGTAGTCAGTTATGCTATCGCCGATGGCCGCAGTTTCTTTCGTCCGTGCGCCGCGGATGGCCGACATCAGGGCTTGAACTTTGCGCTCACCGCCAACTACCGTGACCTTATCGAAAATTGCCTTGATTCGCGTTCTAGGTACCTTCTCGAAGAAAAAATCGTCAAGCTGCGTGGTGAGTCTGTCAATCCTCGAATTTTCTTCTTCGGTGTTTGCAAAAAACGAGACAATCTCGTCGTGGATCTCTCTAATCAATTCTATCTCTGGCTCTCCCAGCATGTCAGCAAATGAATCTAGCGGAAAACGGGTACAGTGCACTTTTTTGCGGTCAATTCCAAGCTGCGAAGCAATGTTGTAAGCGTGTTGCTCATAGCTTGTTGAAATGACATGAACGTTCCACATATCGTCTTGTAGCCACTTGATCAGCTCCTTAGCGCCGCCCACCAGCTTTGCTCGCTTGGAGACCTCTAAAATATCCAGCTCTGTTACGCCATTAGCTACCAAAAATGGAACGATCAGCTTTAGCGTGTCGCCGGGCTCGTAATCGGGTGTGTTTCGAAGGGCGAGATAATCGTCATACCTGCTCAAAACTTCAAATAGGGATGATCCGTCTTTGATTAAGTGCATGACTTCGTACGCATTGTCTTGTGGTGATAATGGCCCTTCTAAATCGAAAGCAGCGGTAAATACGCGAACCACGCGTACCAAGTGCCTCTTCAACGTCATATACGTTGCCTAAGACAAGCGTGTTGAGGGCTACCTGAAGGCGTAGCAATACGTACACGCCGGAGAAGCCGCATTTTTTGAAATTCTGCGCGGGTAATGTCTTTGATTGTCACGCGCTTGACCGGGAGCTTACGCTAATCTGCTTCTCGGCATGACGCGCGCGGTTACTCGGGCGTCTCAGCGGTTGCTCATTTCGATACTACGGGCGCGAGCGCTGCGGGCAAGAATGAATTCGCAAACCGCGTGGTGGCGTTTATGTCCGCACATTCTCGACCTGTTCTACACAATATCACCGACGGCTTTTCAATAGGTGACGAGTGTGCGAGCGACGGACGCGAACGAAAAAGGCAAATTGAAGTGGAAAAGGTCGCTTTAGGCGCTGAGGCCGTCGTATCGGCGATATTGAATTGACCTACGCCGTTGTGTTTTCGCCGGTCTCACGCAGTCGTTGCAGTCGGTACGAGATTAACCACCTGAGTTCGGCGACGTCGTGTTTCTTGGCGCTTATAGGCACAACTCGATCGATCCACTGCTTGTAAGGAGGAAGCATTCCGAGTCGCGAGACTATCTCGTTTAAGCTGGCTTCGTGTGACTCGATCTTATCCATTTTGTTGATAGCAACGATAGGGTCGATTTCAAAATCGAGCAAATCATCAAACAAATCAACGTCAAAAGGCTTAGAATGCCGTTCGATAATCTCTAGGAATGATTTTGCGTCGATGATTTGTACTCCTAATGGCAGTGGTTGATGCCTATCCCGTGAGCTCTCGATAATGGTGCGCAGCATAGACCGGTAACCATATCGTCCACGCCGGAATCCGATTCCAGGCAAATCTATGACTATCAAGTTTCCAAGTCTATGTCGTACCGGCGCTCTCGTGACGCCAGGATTTCTTCCCGTTCGCGTTTTCAGTCCGAAAAGTTCCTTGATAACCGTGGATTTACCCGCATTCGTTCTTCCAACGAAAAACACTTCAATGTCCTTCATAGCTGAACTTTCACTGCTATAACGTCAGTTTATCCACTTGTATTCACATCTCTCTAATGTGTGTGAGCGCCATTCTGTCTCTTGTATCGCTTTTGTCTTAGGTACAATGCGGAGCATAAAACGATTAGAACTGCCGCGTTAGCAAGCGCCAGGCTTGAGATTGTTAAGCCTAAACTACCCGCCAAGCTAAGCGCGATTGAAATCGCTGTTAGGACTCCGATCCCGATGCCGAAAGACGCCGTCAGCGTCTCAATAATGTCAAGATCGTGTATCTTGAGGCCGCCGAGGATCAGATAGCCTGGAAGCATAATCAAGTAAAATAGTCCGAGAATAAAAAGCAAGATGCTTGAAAACTCGATGTTCACGTTTGTTCTCCTTATGACAACTAGGTTTAGCCAATCCTTTATTCCTGACGCATTTGCTAGGTGTCCTTCAATTTGTATACGACAACCGTGGGATTTGAGTACACGCGCTCGAAATATTTTGGATCCTTGACTGTGGTAGCGATATTATACTGTTGCTCGCGGGAGCCCACAAAAATGTAGGACACGTTGTGTTGCTTGAGGCCAAGACTTAGTAGCTCTGGACTGCGCTGGTTCATCAATGCGTTGATCTCTTGCTGTATGTCGATCCCATGATACTGAATCGCATAGAGCTCTCCTGCGAAAGCCAGCCGTCGGCCGGTCTCAAATGGAATTCGAGGGAATGTGGACGGTTCTTCGAGGAAGATTGCGTCTTTAGAGGTGTTTGTTTTTATCCACTGCATGGCTTGTACTTCGTTAGGCGAAGCGAGGACGTACGTTTCGTTGTTGTAGAACCCCCATAACATATACGACGTGGGGAGCGCGAGAAAAAGAGCTGCCAGAATAGCCAAAACCTCGAGAGCTTTCTTTTTTGACCAAAAATGTTTATTGAGCGCCTTTGCTACAGCGGTCGAAATATAATAGCTTGCAAATATGGCTACCGGAAGCCACAGGTAAACTAAGAAGCGATAGCTGTTGGTGGTGAGCGGAAGTGCGACAACGTTCATAGCTACTAAGGCGCATAGCGCGAAGAGTATGAGCGGTTTGCCGGCTTCCTTGCTTAACGACCTGTAGGCTCCGATGCATGCGAGAATTCCGATGAGGCCGTAGATTAGGAACAAGAAATCGAGCGAATAAGTGGAAAAAGCAATTTCGACTTGACTTGGACCTCCAACAAGGAGGAATAGCAGCGGTGACGCAGTAGCCGCCCCAACTGCGAGAGCGCCCAAATGATATTGCGCGCTCTCAACTCGTCTTCTTGCATACTCGTAAACCACGTAGGCCGCTACAGCTAAAAACACCACGAACGCTGTGATGACATGATAATATGGAAGGAGGCCGAGAATAAACCCAAAAAGCAGCGCATTTCGTACGCTCAGTTTATTTATTAACGTTATCCACAAAATGAACGTAAATACAAGAACGACTAATGCAAATGTTTGCGTTTGTGGCAGCAAATAGAACAGCAGGGTCTGATCGTACTTGATGGCCGCCGTCTCGGTAAAACGGTAGATAAGGGCGGGAAACAGGTCGCTCGGCCTTTGAGCGACAATTACAATCCACGCTAGCCCCCCGCCGAGCGTGTACAGAATCATCGCGATTAACGCCGTTGCTCTATTGAATGCCCGCCGACAAAGCACGTAGATATCTACTGAAAGTGCGAAGAAGAGGAGGGGAACTGCAATCTTGAAGATTGTAAGAGAGCTGATGCCAGTCAGAATGCTTAGCGTACCCACGTAAACGTGCATAAAAAAATCATAAACGACGTAGTGCGCTGGAAGATAAGGGTCTTCAGGCGGTATCTGTGGGGATTCAGCGAATCGCGCTATTATAGATAGATGGAAGTTCAGGTCAGACGCTTCAGTGGGATTCATTATGAGTCCTTCGTCGTCAACGACTAACGATTTAGAGAGCGGAACGCTGACCACTAGCGCGAGCGAAAGTGCTAGCAGAATGGGAAGTGCGAGGAAGACCAACTTATGACTATGCTCGTCGGTGCCGCTGTCGACCTCGGGCGGCGTCAAGCCTTTCTTTCGGAATGCAAATGACAGTATCGACGCCGCGATGATAGCGAGTCCGATGGCCGCGCCAGTCACTTTGAGATCGACGCCTGTAAAGTATACAATGGACGCTGCAGTCGGTATGATGACAAGCGAGAGGGATAGGGAGTAAGCTATAGTCTCGAGAGTATCTATTTGCTTAGCGCCCTTATAAAGCAGAAAGAAACCGAGACCAGGTAAGGTAAGGAGCAATGGAAGCGACAAAGACTGCAAAGGGAGCAGCAAGAGTACCCCCATCGCAGACGTCAAGAACTGATACGGAATATGGTGCGTCTTTATCATGGTTCGTTTACGTATCTTTGGTCCTTTCAATGGCTCCTGCCACACGAGTGTCTAGGAACTGTAGTACAGCATAAGCCCCAATTCCGCCTGCCACAATCAAAGACTCAACAAAAAAGGTCAGAAACCGGTCCATAAATATTCCTATTCCTAGCAAGTCGTTCTTTGTGAGTAAGAGGGAAGCTATGATCCATGAGTATAGTAAGAACCGTTTGTTTGTTCTGTTTCTTTCGAGCCAGGCAAGCCCGATGGCTGCAAACGGGAGGAGAAGCAACCCAGCTCGCTCGAAGAACCCCACCCTGAACTCGCTTGCTAGGAAATCGACCGGCGTGCCTTCGTGATACTTTACTTGAGACAATCCCAAGATGCTCACCGTGTGCAA
>JBAXDW010000099.1:0-6110 GCA_037140755.1 Methanobacteriota archaeon | reverse complement strand
GCCGCAAACGTGCATTATCGTAATCTCTTTGCCGTGTTTGCGAACTAGCTCGCCGATTTTTTTGGAGAGCGTAAGTGCCGTTTGGTGGTCCCGGTAGTCAATGTTCAAAGTTTTATCCCCTGCAAAATGACGCCACTGAGAAACTCGCTCATGACGGCATCTCCGCCGAATCGTATATCAGATATAAACTTGAGCCATGTTAGAAATATTTAGCTGTAAAGAAAGAGCCAGCGATATGTATTAAGCTATTATTGCTTAGAATACATTGAGCTACAAAGACAAGTTCTCTTGGATTAGGCGCAGATCGTCGTGCTAAGATCCTCGGCCTTTCCTGCAGCAAAACTGTCTTATTTAGCGCAGTACTTGTAACCGAAACACCGAATGTGTGGCGTATGCGGCGAGTAACATTCGTGTTAGATGTGTTAGATCCGATCGCTTCGAAGCACTTGAAGACAGACACGAATCAGTAAAACCAGCGCCTGTAAAACAGTATTGGTGAGTGCTGGAGGCGCGAGCCGCCGTTTTCGCTTACATACTGCGCGGTTCCATACTAGTGCTTTAGTGAGCGCAGCCGAACTTACGCTTTGATCTGCGCAGCAGAGAATCCTTTCCCAGCCAGGATTTCTTTTACTCTGTCTTTGTGATTCCCCTGTAATTCAATGAGACCGTCTTTCACAGTCCCCCCACAAGCAAGTCTTGCTTTGAGGTAGCTCGTGAGCTCTCCGAGATCTATTTCGTGGGGGTCGATTCCCTCGACTACGGTGACCTCCTTTCCATAGCGCCTTCTGTTCACTTTGACTGTTATTCGTTGTTGTTCCTTAGCTACTTCTTCACAGATGCATAACTCGGTTGGGAGTCCGCAAACGGTACACATTCCAGAACTCATGCCTTTTTGGAAACCTCCAATTACTCGGTATGTGTTGCTTATGTCGCTTCAGATTATATAAACGTTAGAGTTCTGCTAAGGCTTTTTTCGGTTTCTTGCCACCGAAACTACGCAAATTTAAGTGCTTCAGATAGCAAAGTTAATAAGGTACGTCCTAGAAATAACTAAAGTCTCGCTCGTGCGGGAAATTTGCTCGCGCTTTGACCCTCGAACTGAGGGATACGGCGTGCACTTCCACCCACAAACAATTTTTTTTACATATAGCGTTTTACATAATCACCATACACGAATAAACCCACGATGAAGCCGTAGAGTTTTATCAACGCGAAAAGGTATGGGAACCTCGAACCAAGAAGCAGAAAGCAGCCTTACTACATTCCGATCGCTATAAGCACAGCGACGCCGCGCTCTCCTCTTTCAGAGTTCACGTCATGTTCTGAAATATCTTAAAGCGAACCAGAGGGCTTGCATTGAGATTAATGGTATAAAGGCTTCAGAGATTGGAAATCGTTTATTATTGAAGGCTGGATAAGCTGAGCTATAGATCTTACAGAACTGAGGAACGCTCTTAGGACGATTGAGACGAACATCAATCTGGTAGAAAGACTATATGAGAACACTGCATAAGCAATAAGACGAGAAAAGGCAGGAGGCATCTACAAGATCCTCATAGAGAGACCTAGTGTAGTTCAATTGTGAGGATAACCGCCGGTGCTCGTTGATGTCGTGCTGCCGCTAGTCGTGGAACTCGCTTGTAGGATGGTTTACACATCACTTCGGCCGACATGCAGAGCTGCTGGCGAGTAACATGAGGAACGATGAGGAACAGTCGACTCAATTGGAAAATTGGTGGCGAAGCCGGCTATGGCATAATGACCGTCGGCGAGATCTTTTCAAAGGCATTCATCAAAGGCGGCTACCACGTTGTTGCACACACGGAATACCCTTCACTAATCCGCGGAGGGCACAATACGTTTCAGCTTAGGATCGATGCGCAGCGCATTAGGGCTCCGATCCAGCCGGTAGATATCCTCGTCGCACTAAACGCAGAGACGATAAAACTGGATTTGAACGACCTAGTCCCCGGAGGTGTGCTTCTCTACGATGCGAAGCGCTCCAACGTTGCGCCGACACGTGAAGATATTACCTTGTGCGACGTGCCTCTGCTACAACTAGTAACTGACTTACACCTACCCAAAGTGGCCGTCAACGTGGCCGCAATGGGGGCCTCCGTCGGCCTGATCGGATACGAGCTTACGCTACTAAATGCCGCCATTCAAGACGCATTTGGAGGCAAAGGCGAAAAAATCGTCGAGCAAAACGTAAGCGCGGCAAAAACAGGTTATGATTACGTGACACGTGCGTATCCAGAACCATACAAAGGCGGACTAGTTCCCATCAAAGGCCCGCGCAGAATGACTTTAACCGGAAATGACGCGATCTGCATGGGCGCTCTCAAAGCCGGGATGAAGTTCATTGCCATCTACCCGATGACGCCGACACATACCGTTATGACATACATGGCTGCGCACGCACGAGAGTACGGTGTTGCGATGGTTCAGCCTGAGGATGAAATCGCCGGAATCAACATGGCTATTGGGGCAAGCTTCGCCGGCGCTCGGTCAATGGTAGCAACTTCTGGGGGAGGGTTTTCGCTGATGGTTGAGGGTCTCGGACTGGCAGGGGCAACAGAGAATCCACTTGTCGTCGTTGAAGGCCAGCGCCCTGGCCCTTCCACTGGGCTTGCAACTCGCACCGCCCAAGGCGACTTGCGGTTTTGCCTTCATGCATCTCAGGGGGATTTCTTCAGGGTGGTGCTCGCGCCGGGGGACCCAGAAGAGTGCTTCTTCGAAACGTTCAGGGCGTTCAATCTTGCTGATATCCTCCAAACGCCGGTGCTTGTCCTCACTGACAAGCATCTGGCGACTTCATTTTTTGCAATAGAACCCTTCGAAACGAACGGCCTTGCTATCGATCGCGGCTTACTATTAGCAGACGGAGAGGTACCCGCTGATTTTAGGCGATATGAAGCGACCTCCACCGGCGTATCAGCACGAACTGTCCCAGGAGTTGAAAGCGGTATGTTCAACTCAAATAGCGACGACCACGATGAGCGCGGCTACGTTTCTGAAGACGCGCCAGTCGTTGCGAAGTTGGTCGACAAGCGCTGTAAAAAGTACTTCACTGCCGCCGCGCTCCTCGACGGTATCAAGTACCACGGCAGTGCTGCGTCAGGTACGGTGCTGGTTGGGTGGGGGTCTACGAAAGGAGCGATCCTTGATGCTATGGATTTCCTTCGAGCACACGACGGCGTTGATCTCGGGTTCCTGCAGGTGCTCTTTATGAGTCCCTTCCCCTCGCAACTCGTAAAAGAGCACCTTGACGGGAAGCGCGTCGTTCTGATCGAAAACAATCGCGGCGCGCAGCTAGGAAGCCTCATAAAAGAGCACGCGCAGATCAAGCCCGATCATGCCATATTGAGGTACGATGGAAGGGCGTTCAACGCCGATGAACTCTACGAGCGCATCAAGGAGGTGCTCTAAGATGGGAGACGTGCATCGCTACGACGTGCCCGATACATGGCCGACGTGGTGTCCCGGGTGCGGGAATTTCGGCATTTGGAACGCAATAAAAAATACGTTCGCTACCATGGACCTTGCGCCCCACAGGACAGCGATTGTTTGCGGCATTGGGTGCTCGGGAAACCTCAGCTACTGGATCAACACATACGTGCTTCACAGCCTGCACGGGAGGTCGATTCCTGTAGCACAGGGCGTGAAACTCGCAAACAGCGACTTGACGGTCATCGTGCACGCAGGAGACGGCGACACGTACGGCGAGGGGCTTGGACACCTTTTGCACGCTGCTCGGCGAAACATAGACATCACGGTATTCGTACATGACAACCAGGTGTATGGCCTTACGACCGGCCAGCCGTCGCCAACGAGCTTCAAGGGGACCAAATGGAAAGTCTCCCCAGAAGGCGTCTTTGCAGCCCCTGTCGCACCCCTGCCTCTTGCGCTTGTAGCCGGAGCGACCTTTATCGGGCGCGGTTTCAGCGGCGAGAACAAGCACCTCAGCGAACTGATGGTAAAGGCAATCCGCCACAAGGGATTCTCGCTCGTCGATATCGGCCAACCGTGTGTCACGTTTAACCACGTCAACACATGGAAGTGGTGGAACGACCATGTTTACACGCTTGACGAAACCGAGTATGATCGCTTCAATTATGAGATCGCCCTTCAGAAGGCGCAGGAAGTCAGAGACAAAGTACCTATAGGGGTGCTGTACGAGGCCGAAAAACCAACGTTCGATGATGAGTACCGTTCCTTAAACGCAGAAACGCTCGCCCGTGCACCGATAGACGATATCGACATCAATCAGCTCATGGCGCAGCATCTTTAGACGCCTTGCCAAGCGTTGCGGGTTTGCGAAAAATCATGATGTATTCGTGCTTGAACAGATAAAACCCCCCCACGAGCGCGCGATATTTCCAAAGGTTGTTGTTCTTTCCTTTGCCCCGTTCGTTGTTTAGAATCTCCTTGACGTTGATTGCCTTGAGCATAAAACCCGCGTCCATGCAGCGGTGCATGCAGCTAAATCCCAGCGGCACGAGTTGCGAATCCGCGTACTTATCACCGATCACAAGCGCCATAAACGCGGCGGGTTTTAGCAAATCAAAGGCGTGTTGCGCAACGAGGCCGACTTTGTCCAAAAAAACGCACTCTGACGACGCGCGAGATAAGTCGCCTTCAAGTTCGCTAAATGCGATAATATCGTGATAGGGCGGATGTAGGATGATGCAATCAGCCGAAGCGGCTCCCCATTCGTTGAGTAGAGCAGTGACGCGGTTAGCGGAGTGCTGCGTCGTGGAGTCACCCACAAGCACGGCGACTTGAACGTTGAACGGGTTTTCCGCGATACTTATACGTTCTACCGAACGATCAGCGACGACGGGGTCAATCTCAACGCCGATTCCACTTCTCCCTAGCCGCTTACATTCGATGAGCGTCGTGCCCATGCCGCTAAAAAAATCAACAACGATGTCTCCACGTTTCGTAAAACGAGTCAATACCTGATATGGGATCTGAGGAACGAAGTTGCCCCAGTAGTCCCCCACGTGCGGCCCGGTCTTATCGCGTGGTCCGAGGAGCCACAACGAGTCTAAGATGATGTCGTCGTACTCCTTCCAGCGATTGAGATCAATGTCAGAAAACGCAGTCGATTTGTGACTTCTTTGCGTGGACATAGAGCGATGAGCAGCGTTCAGGCAACTTAAACGGTTTTCTCGCAATTTCGATAACAAAATGGGGATTGAAGCGACAGAACGATAAACTTATCTGTTTACAAAAATCTTAAAAATAAGGGCTCGTGGTCTAGGAGGTTATGACGTCGCCTTCACACGGCGGAGGTCGCCGGTTCGAATCCGGCCGAGCCCATTCAGATTCGTACTCTTTTTTGTTTTTATGAAAGCTACCGCCTTCGTTTAGAAGAAGTAGTGATTTTAACTCATTTATCTGTGGTTCAAGCGCCTTAAAGCGTTGATTATCGTATTGTTCATCATATAGTTTTACAACTTTCTCGCTCGCTCGGTTATAAAACTGTGTCAAGATCTACCACACGTTGCTTAGTGACATAGATGATTCTTAAATCCAGCGAAAATAAAGAAGAATGAAATGCTGTTACGAACAAAGTCTACGTTTTCCTTTGTCACATAAATAATCGCCGCAGACAAAATGAAATTCAAAACGAACCTTATATATACATCTCACGGCAAAATAACGTCTCCAACAAAGTATTGTGGGTGGGGCAGGGTAAAACCTCGCCAAAAAGAAAAGAGGTAGGTGTGGAAAAAATGTCATTCGTTATAGAAGTGGCGCCAGAAATGGAAGCGCCGCCCAAAAAGAAACGCAAAAGTACAGGCATAAGGAAAATGACAGCCGTTTTAGTAGTGGCGATGGTTGCATTTTCAGTCTTCGGCGTAGTGGGCGCAGTCGCACAAACGACAACCCAGACGGCCACAACGACGACTACTTCAGAGCCGCAAGGGTGCACGACATCGACGTGCACGAACTGTGCAGCGTCGACTTGCGCACAGTCCACCAGCTGTGCGGCATCTACATCCTGCAGTTCAGCATGTCCTTCAGGAACGTGCTCAGGTAGCGCACCGTCCACCAGCTGTGCGGCATCTACATCCTGCAGTTCAGCATGTCCTTCAGGAACG
>JBAXDW010000098.1:0-6145 GCA_037140755.1 Methanobacteriota archaeon | reverse complement strand
GTCGGCAACACGCCGCTTGCCGCGGGCGACGTCATCTGCTTTCGTCTGCTGCCGACGACGAAGTCCACGCCGAGTGCCTTGCCATCAATAGGCTTTATGCCAACGGTATACGCGCCATTGTATAGAATGGGGGTATCATATTGATGGGCTGCCTTCGCCGCTCCTACGATATCGCGCTCGTTTGAAAGAGAGTAGTCGAAGTGATCGAGCATGACGAGCGCGGGCGGTTTACCTTGTTCGCGCGTTACTTCTTCGATTTTTTGCGCGACAGCGTCGCCCGTGACGATATTGACATCATTTGTGGGGACTTCACGGGCTGTGGCCTTCGCGTTTTCGATGGCAAGGAACTCGGTGTAGTGTCCGAGCGCTGAGACCAAAACCGTGTCCCCTTTGTTGACAAGTGCTAGGCAAACGGCTTGAAAAGCTCGTCGTGCCCCCGGCGTGACACGCGCTTCATCCATCCTGAGGAACCGTGCGAGATCGTTGTGGAACTCAGCGATGGGTGGCTTAGTGATCTTGTCGAGTCTAAATGGTTTGCGACACTGATCACACGTCGAATAACCGTCGCCGTAGACGATGAGCGCCTTCATCGCCTCTGCGGTCAAACGGCCTGCAGCTTGGATCGGTTGGATGTTGATGTAGTTCTCCTCGACTTCACGGATCGGTATGTTCCCGGCGATTTTCATTCTTGAAGCTCCTCTTCAAGCTCTTCCAGCGCGTTTTTTGCTCGTGCGAGAGCGTCGCGGGCTTGCACCTGCTGCTCAGCATTGAACTTGTGCAATGGGGCGGTCTCGCGTAGCAGTACCCGTAAGTCGGTAAGAGCAAAAAGTGCCTCAAATAGGTTATCCACAGCGTCATCCATGCGTATACCTCAATAGTCCAGACGCTTAATGCTATTGATTTTTTATTCAAGAAACTGGCTCCTTAGTGACTATGGCGAGACGGCCGTAACGAGTCAACAACGCCTGTTCACATGGCGCGCGAATTCGATACGTACGTCGACTGCAGACTTAGAGACCAGAACTTGGTCTGTATTTATTAGAGACGTACTTTCACAAACCCGGCAGGCAAAAAGTCGACTGGAACGAGATTCAGATGTAAGCGGCATGCGGTCGCTGTGCGGTATCAAAGAGCCTGTGGTCTAGATGGGCCGATTTACGCCCAGAAAGCAGCCAAAATCCGCGCATAAGACTGGCTAGCACCGACTCTCGTGCGGCTTCTGACCCATACGTATAAAATCATACGCAAGATACTCCGAAGTTGTGGAGAAGGCGCTTATAGAACGGTTACGAACGTTTGGCTTCGACGAAAAGCAGGCTTGTCTTTATTTAACGCTGCTCAATAGTGACGCCAAAACGCTTGTTGAGCTCGCTGAGTTCTCAGAAGCCTCACGGGCAGAAGTGTTCAACGCTCTCAATGTCCTTTGCGAGCGAGGAATGATTCGAGAATCCGTTGAGAGGCCTATAAAGTACCACGCAGTGTCCATTGAAGCTGCTCTCGACTCAGCGGTTATGAGACACGCGTATGACCTGCGGAGCATGGAACGTTCCAAACAAGAGGTCATCGAGCTCGTAAACCGCCAACTCCCCGCGGGGCCTGACTAAGCTGTGCTTTTGGTAATTAAGTAAGCAGACTATTCCCGCTGCACAACTGCCTAGCATTATAGTCTCTCAGGATCTCAGCGCAACGTCCCTGAGTAAAAAACTACGCTTTGAAGATTTGGGGCGCACAGCGTGATTTTCGACCACTTAGAACGTCACAAAAAACCGGAAAGCTCTTCAATGTTCCGCTCATTGAGTGACGCGCTTAAGTCTAACACCATTTTTTTTGCAGACGATATCGTCAAACAGACTGCAAGAAAGAGAGAACCACTGGGAATCAATGTCAATACAGAGCGGGGTCCGCCGCACGTAATAAAAGACGGTTCGAGGTAGGGCCACGCAGCGGACCCTCGCTCTCCAGCATCGACACATTAAACACTGCAAGAGTTATATTTAACGATTTCGGTTCCATTTTGACTTCCTTTTGAAAATCTGGACTAGAAATGAAGGTTTTCTATAGTGCAGAGGTCGTTGTTTTTGCAAATGCGCGACGTCCAGCGTATTTCTGCGCGTGAGCCTCAGGCTCGCTAATACTCCATTGGAAGCGAATTCCGACGGGCGCTCTGACGTCGTTTTAAATAGTTTCTAGCTTCATTTCGACTGCCGTCTCCTAACCGCCTGGCGAGCTATGCTAGCAGAAGCTGCCAAGGGCCCCATTTGATCAGAAAGCTCCTTTTTACCTATCGAATAAGTGAAGCTCCTGATATGACTACTATTTTTCAAATTAAGAAGCCTCGATACGTTGGTTTTGCCCGCACTACTCTTCCCTTGCACAGGAAACTACGGAAACAGTTGAGTGGAAGGCTGCGTGGGCCCTAAAAGTGCCTAAAAAAACAGTCTTTCTTATTTAGTTATGACGAGAGCTAAATATGAACCCTACTAGTTCATACCCAAGCAAGAGGCGCTCTTACCCTAGTATGACCAGAGAACAATATGAACCCTACTAATTCACACTTTATGGCAGTATAAAGCATAGCAACCACTGCAAAGCTAGCGACGATTAATTCGATTTTAAACGCTATCTGAGCCCTCTATTAAAAATTGATCTTGCACGTTCTTCGAAGGCTGTGTTGCTTACTTCCGATCGTTGCCCTACCAGTCGCGAAACTCAAAGCCGGTATTAACATTGCTCTATATGACACTGTGGATCAAGAGCTCAAGGTGTTGTAAGATGGATTTGCGTTACCTCTTCACTACTGGAAAGCGCACTTCAGTTAGTAATTCGCTTTCTGCTACTTCCATAGGATTCGTAAGATACAGTTCCATAGGTGCACCGGTTACATCATATTCGTTTTTCGTAGCATATTCCATCAATGCTGCATAAACAGGCGCTATTTGGCTATACGGCCCTTTATGGATCGCTGAGAGTACATTTTGCGCCGGGAATGTCTTAATCTGGATGTTGTTCCCCCCTTGGGCCTCTCCGACAAAGGGGATGGCCACCTCAAATTGCATTTCGCCTCGCGCCATTTCTTCGGGGCTGCTGTAATAGACCGAGAATGGAGGTCCTGCCACCTGCAGTCCTCCTTTCATCACCCATCCTATCAGTTCGCCTAGAAGGCGCCCCATATCGTCGCCTATTGCTGCAACAGCGCCTTTGTGAAATATGCACGCTGTTCGTATTTCTTCTACCATTTTTGCTTCAATTTTCACCATCAGTATCCCTACAATTTCTGGTTCACTTCATACGAAATACTTTGTCATTTGCGCTGCTATTCAGGTAAAGTAAGAAACGAAGAGCATGTTCAGTTGTTCTGAAGCCCGCAGCGAGAGAATGCCGCCTTGCCAACCCCCCAGCAGCTTTCTATGGGACAAAAGCTTTTTAAAGAAATTCACGGGGGGTGCCTAAGCGCCCGTGCTTCACGTCTGCTTACGATATTTCTAATGGTAACCTGTGAGCTAAGATAGCGCTATTCGGACCGCAATCGCACCCGCGAATAAGAGATCACGCCAATGACAAAGAGGAGCGCGGTGAGAACGATGGCAAATCCCACGTAGACCGCCACGGCGCCGAAGCCACTCCCGAAGATGAGGACTTGACGAAGAGCGTCTGCGACCTGTGTCCATGGGAGCAGGTCATAGACCTGGAACGTTGTCCCAAATGCTGTTCCGAGAGTTTCATTGGGGAGCGGAAAGAACGCCCCAGTGAGGAAGGACACCGGCACGGCAATAAGGACGCCTAGTTGTGCCGCCTGCCGCTCGTTAGTGGCAAACGCCGCGAGCAATAAGCCGAGCGAAATAGAGGCTATCCCGCCTATGATACCAATGAGCACGGCAAGCCCGATGGAATTCGCGCCGCCAGACCACTGAAACCCGAGCGCTACGGCGACGCCGAAGAGCAGCAGGATTTGCGCTACGGCGATGACAATCCACGTTAGCAACGTGCCGAAAAGGAGGTCGAATGACCGCATATTGGATAGTTTGAGTCTGGCGAGCGTTCCGTGGTCAGATTCTCTCGCAAGGTCTTGCGCGACGCTGCTTACCTGCAGGAGCAGGGCGAACACGATCAATCCAGGTGCCTGATAGTCGAAATACGTAAATGACCGCGTACCGGTGAGTGGTTGTACGGCCGCTGAAATGTAGTCGATGTTCGCCTTGCTTTGATTTTGCGCCAACGTGGCATCAACCTGTCGAATCGTCGTAGCTTGTATTTGGCTCTTATATTGCTCGAGGACGTTGAAGATTAAGCCTTGTGCAGCACCAAACGCGGAACTGCCCGTATCCCCTTCGACGATGACTTGTGCGGTGACGTTGCTCTGTCTGGGAAGCGTGATATTAATCGGCAGTTGGTTCAACAAAGCGCTTGTTGCAGGCAGCTGGCCGCTTGGCGCAGCGGTTTGAGCAACGCTTGCGTTGATTACCTGCAAGCCGATATCGGAGGTCGCTTCAGTCCGCGCGGAGGCATTGACCAATGATACGACCGCCTGTGAGAAATTTTCCGGAATCGTGATCACTGCATCGAGGCCGCGACTTTTGAGCATCGTCTGGGCCTTATCGGCGCTCACGTTATTGAGGTGGAACATGCGGGTGTCAGTTTGCTCGTACGTGATATTTCCGAGGAGCCCGGTGAGATTCGCGCCGGCGTTGATATGCTGGGTGGTTTTGTTGACGGACACCGTTGCCCCTCGGTCGAGATTAATGACCGCAATCTCGTGAGGCGTCGTGCCGGTGCCAAGCGAGCTGGGACTGCCAAACGCGAAGGCAAAAATGATCATGAATACAACTGGGAATAGCAGGAGGAAGAAGAGGGAGCGACGGTCTCGAATTGTTTGCTTGAGCGCCTTTACCGCTAACGATAGGAACTTCACGGTCACTCCCGCAGCCCCCTCCCGGTGAGATAGATGAAGACGTCCTCGAGCGTGTTTTCCCGAATAGAAATATCTGAGACGCGGGCACGTGTCGCGTCAACACGTTCTAATATCGTAGGGAGCAGGCTAACGGCGTTTAATGCTCGTATGTTGATTTTTCCGTCGACGTCATTGACTTCTTGGATGCCTTCGACGGATTTGAGGTCGGTCATCACCGTCTCGTTCTGTTCGGGTTCGGCGAGATGCATAACTATGATATCACCGGAACCGATCGTCTTTTTCAGGTTCCCTGGAGTATCGAGCTGAAGGAGCTTGCCATGGTCGATGATGGCGATGCGGTCACTCAATGTGTCGGCCTCTTCCATAGCGTGGGTCGTGAGGATTATTGTTTTTCCTTCATTGCTTTTGAGCGAGCGAATGAAGTCCCACAGCAACAAGCGGGACTGCGGATCTAAGCCCGCGGAGGGCTCGTCCAGCACAACGATGTCAGGATCGTGAATAACGGCGAGTGCAACGTTGAGCCTGCGCTTCATGCCTCCCGAAAGCTTTGATACGCGGGTCTTTGCCTTTTCGGAGAGCGCGAGATCAGCGAGCAATGTGTGCACGCGCTCGTTCGTGACGGCCCGTGGAAGATTAAACATGTCGCCCATGACGGTGAGGTTCTCGGCGCACGTCAGCTCTTCCCACAAGACGAGCTCCTGCGGACAGATGCCTATGCTCCCTTTCGGCACTCGCGCCCGCTCTTGTCCGTTGATGAATATTGCACCGCTTGTCGGGGTCAGCAGTCCGACTATCATGTTGATCGCGGTGGTCTTTCCGGCTCCGTTGGGTCCTAAAAATCCGAATATCTCGCCCTTCTTGATTTGCAGTGTGAGATCGTCAACGGCGACGAGGTCACCGTATCTCTTTGTCAGGCGTTGTACCTGTAACGCGTAGGCATCCGTTGTTTGATCCAACGATTGTTCAGTCATGTCCCGCACTTTGCTAACGTTAACACTCTCCATTCTTCAATGTTGCGCTTCGAGGAGCCCATGGGAAAAAGTGTGTGCTTGTTGCTCGTGAGCTTGTCAACAAAACACATAACGATTGACTGCACGTGTCGGATCAGTGTATCACATCCATTCCGGCGTCCCATAGCCGATAAGGTCGCGATCGTAGCTGTAGTAGATATCTTCATACGTCATGCTGGCCGCGAGCGGGTCGACGTCATAGGTGACCAGGCACAGCGCGTGGATC
>JBAXDW010000097.1:0-6170 GCA_037140755.1 Methanobacteriota archaeon | reverse complement strand
TTTCTCCCTCGAAGGCAAGCCCATAGGCGACCGGTAACGAGACCTCTCCAAACGTCACCTTCATGTTCCGTATCTCGATCGCGTGCGCGACGATCTGATTGTAGTCCTTCTCTACCTCATATTTGCCCGGCACTTCCTCCACATCTTGATCGGTGATCGTCGGTGAGCCATTGAACAGCACGGCGAACTCGATCGCTGCCTTTATGTCGTCAATTGGGCCTAACTGGACGACAACGACTTTCGGCCGCTTTGCGAGGTACTCGAAGAGTCCTTCCCGGTCCCCTGGCTTGACATTCCCGAAGGTCAGCGCTGCGCGAATCGCAAAGCTCAGCCCGTGAATCGCTTGCGTGAATTCGCCCACGCAAAACAGCAACCGGTCAAGACCCTTACGCACGCACATCTCAATGCCTGCCTCGCAACACTACAGCATGGTGTCCATGGTAGGTATTACGAGCATGCCCTTACTCTGACAGTCTCTGATGATCTTCGCAAGCAACGCGGGGTCCTTCGCCTTTCCTACCAACACCGCGACTCCCGGTATGGTATCATCGACGAACGAGATCCCCAGCCTCCGAAGTACTTCGTCGGCGACGAACCCGGTATACGGAGTATCCGCGTACGGGTCGGGATCGTCGATGTACTTGAGAGCCTCAACGATCTCTGCGGCGATCATCGTCGCTTCGCCTGAAGCCACCGCGTTGTCAAACGTGTACTCCTCCCTAATCTTACCCCTCACCTCTCCGAGGAGCCGCGGCAACTGCGCGAGTTTCGTCACTCGCTCACCTGTCCACGCGGTGATGCACGGAAGATAATACCCGGTGCTCGGATATCCGATCCCCTTATCACGACCATGTTGACGTATCGCCTTATTGAGCAGCTGATCTGCATACCCAGTTGCGATGATAGCTCCGTCGATTGCTTTCTTGTAGAGAGCCTCGTTCGAGAGCGGCGGAGCAGTGACGTCAGGCGTGGTACCGTTCCAGTAGGTGACTGCCCCATCGAGTTCACTGTGCGCGTTCATCTTCCATCTGCGGTACTGAACGGTGTTCACCAACGTCTTCGCAGCGATCGTAGGATCGGGCTCAAATATGAAGTGACCGCCGTATACGTCATTTGCAGTCGCCTGGGCCACCTCATCCGCGAGAGGGCTTCCCTTAATGAATGGGTAAACCCCGACATGGGTTGGCCATCCCGTTGCGACGCACCACGTTCCAATCGCCACCGCTTTTTCGCTCATCGCTTCCGGAGCGCTAGCAACAATGGGGAGATCCTGTATGTCAACGCCCATCACCTGGGCGATTTCACTGACGAAGTTTTCCACGCGTGAGTTGTCCACGCACGACCCCATATGGAGCACGAGCGGCAATGACTCACCGATTGTCTTTTCGCCAACGTCTTTGAGAAACGCCTTGAGGGATTCGCCGGCGTATTCCTCTACCGCTTCTGGCGTTAACAAGCCGTGCTTCGCGAGAGACTGCGCAGCACAACCGGTTACAACCGTCAGTATGTTGTTTCTGACTAGCTCCTTTGCTATCGTCAAATGGCAAAAGTCATGTTCCGCTTTAGCGGGGTTATTGCACCCAGCTATAAGTGCTATGCCCTGAACCTCTCCGCTGCGAATCTTATCAGCAAGATATTGGAGCGGTTCCTTATCATTAAAGGCGCTTAACAACGACTTAATGTACTCGAGGCTAAATCCTGCGACGACCTTACTCGAAATATCAGGGATGAAGATTTTTGTGGGGTCTCTGTTTTTGTACGCTTCAATCGCGACGCTTACAATCTCTTTGGCCCCTTCACGCGCCGCTGCTTCATTGAATTCGATGTGCGTATCGCCGGGGATACGGGTAATCGGCATTGTTGATATCAGCTTCGTGTGGAAACACTGTGTCCAGAACCCGACCGATGGCGCAATGCATTGATAGTCGATGACCATCGCGTCGACGACGCCGGTCATTATTGCCAATTCTTGGCTCGCAAAATTTGTGACAATGGGTATGCCTCTTCGCATCAGCAGTTCGTTAGCAGTGCAACATATGCCCACGATATTGACTCCCTTAGCCCCTACAGCAATGGCATCGCCTTCTAGCTCATCCGCAGCGTCGCAAATGACTTCGCCAAGAATGGGATTGTGTCCGTGCACGCAGACGTTTACGTAGTCCTCTTTCAGCGCGCCGAGATTGGCCTGGGATACCACCATTTGCGGGACGCCGAACAGGACGTCAGAAAGGTTAGAACTGATGTTCTCTCCGGTGACATCACCTAGTGAGCACTTAATACCCCCGAATATCAATGGCACGGGATCAGCGTCACATCCCATGTGAGTTCTGTGCATGACTTCGGTAATTCCCTTGTCAATATTTGTCGCAACGACGTCATTTCGCTCAAGGAGCTCTAGCCGCTTTGCGGGGAGCATGATCTTGAGCCAGTTACACACCTCCTCATCATTCCTTGAGAAGTCCTCCAAAGCTGAATTCGCTACGGCCACTGCAAGCTCATCCACACTCTTTTCGTTCCCCAAACCGAGCTTTGCGGCAAGGGCACGTAATTTCGTCTCGTCTTTTACGCGATAGTCGGGTGCTTTGCCCTCGCCGACCCCTTTGAGGGCTTGCGCAAGGTGTCTTCCGTGATCAGAGTGAGCAGCACAGCCACCTGCTATCATCCGGATCAGGTTTCGCGCCACAATTGTGTAATCTTTCGCCCCACAGATACCTCTTTGCGGCTCTTTTCCAAAAGGATTGATCCGACAAGGTCCCTGCAAACAGATCCGACAGCATAGGCCGGACTCGCCGAAGCCGCACTGTGGCTGCATGGAGTCGGCTCTGTCCCACATCGTCTCCATATTGTCCCGTTGCGCAAGCGGCAACATCTCGAGTGCCGCGGGATCCACCGTCCCCACCTTTGGATTCGCTTTGTTACGTCTCTTGTCCATATATTAATGCACCACACTTGCACGCAAGCACGCAAGACAACTCCGCTGCGCCGCTGCAGAGATCGCATTTTGCCGCTTCATGGTCGCGCGTATGAATTGCTCCAACAGGGCACGCGTCAACACATTCAAAGCACCCTGTGCAGCGTTCGTCGATAATCGTCACTATACCATCATCGCTTTTTGTAATCGCTCTCGCTTCACAGACGTCAATACACTTCGGTCGCTTACAGTGAAGACACCTCGTCAGGTGCAATGTACCGTCCTTAACTCCTATTTTTAGCCTCGAAAGAGGGCGAGGATGCTCGCTCATAGAACCGTTGATGTCTCCTGACGTGCTATGCCTCAGCGCACAGGCAAGCTCGCACGACTTGCACGCCAGACAATTCTTCGGAACATACCTAGCGATCAACATCAGCAGCCAAATCCAACGCAGTTTGTGTCACGACCCTCGCCGCGGTTGTGTACCCGTCGCTATATCTGTAATCCTGCTCGGTTTAAAACGCGAACAAAACAAGTATTCACTCAATAAGAA
The DNA here is from genome assembly GCA_037140755.1 of Methanobacteriota archaeon. Lineage (GTDB taxonomy): Archaea > Halobacteriota > Bog-38 > Methanoflorentales > Methanoflorentaceae > Methanoflorens. The sequence continues at coordinate 2,706 of JBAXDW010000097.1, read as the reverse complement.
TCTATAGAAACGCCTTTCAATATGAAAGGACGCTAGGCGAGATATTTGTCGCATTCTTAGATCCGTGAAATAACGCAATATCAAGCAGTAGGCAAAGATCAAATGTTTATGCTATTTTATATGGTACGAGTCATATATATGTATGGTCTTACCAGGACGACAGAAAGTATTTATAGTGAACATAGGCGAGTAGGTAAGGTCCTCCAAAGCTGAATTCGCTACGGCCACTGCAAGCTCATCCACACTCTTTTCGTTCCCCAAACCGAGCTTTGCGGCAAGGGCACGTAATTTCGTCTCGTCTTTTACGCGATAGTCGGGTGCTTTGCCCTCGCCGACCCCTTTGAGGGCTTGCGCAAGGTGTCTTCCGTGATCAGAGTGAGCAGCACAGCCACCTGCTATCATCCGGATCAGGTTTCGCGCCACAATTGTGTAATCTTTCGCCCCACAGATACCTCTTTGCGGCTCTTTTCCAAAAGGATTGATCCGACAAGGTCCCTGCAAACAGATTCGACAGCACAGGCCTGACTCGCCAAAGCCGCACTGCAGTTGCATTGTTAGACCTCTAAACGGGTGGCAGGAGAATCTCATTATTCCCCGCTTACGATCGTTCCCACCGCTCTTCCAGTATCCGCTCTGCCTCTTCCCGGTGTGCATCCATCACATACGGGAGTTCAGAAACCTTTGCTGCGTCCTCGGTAAGCGCCATCAAGTCTCTTCGAGAGAGAGCCCCTATGTTAAATTTCCTACTTCCTGCCATCAGTTGCTGCAACCCCGTCTTGAACTTTTGGCAATAGGTATAGAGCCCGATTGCGCCTAATGGTATTGCATCAGTTTCATGGCCAAACCGTTCCATTATCTCGTTGTAGGAGACGAAGATCTCTTTCGGCGTGACTCCGTATGTCGACACAGTCCTGGGTAAGTTATCTTCTGCGATCCACTTTCCAATGTTCTTTCCCACCATGCCGGGGATCATTAAAGCGCGGCCCATGCACACGGCCTTTACGAAGGGAGCGCCCATCGCAATTGCCTTGTATACGCCGTCTTCAGTAGAGAATCCCCCGGCCATAGCGATATCGGGAACCCGCATTCCCATATCGCAGAGGGTCCTGCAGAATTGGTACGTCAACGCTTCGAGATAAAACGTCGGGATGCCCCATTCATTCATCATCGGCCACGGACTCATTCCTGTGCCCCCTGGGGCACCATCGATAGTAACGAGGTCAAGCTTCGCCTCTGCCCCGTAGCGGAGTGCCATAGCGAGTTCCATCGACGAATATGCGCCTGTTTTAAGCGTGATACGTTTAAATCCAATGTCACGAAGGCGGTCTACTTCTTCGAAAAAGGCGTCACGAGTTACGAACCCAACGCGGGAATGCCGCTCGAAGTGCGTAATTGCACCATCGTGGTATGCCCTTTGCACTTCAGGAAGGGTTGGGTCGGGCAGCACGATATACCCGCGTTCTTTAAGCGTTTGTGCCCGCTCAATGGTTTTGACTTGTATCTCGCCCCCTATACACTTCGCTCCCTGGCCCCATTTGAGCTCGATTGTTTCCAAGTTGTGCTTTGATGCTACGTACTCTGCAACCCCAAGCCGAGTATCCTCCACGTTCATCTGGACGAGCAGCTCTCCATATCCATCGTGATATCGCCTATAGGTATTTATTCGGTAATCCATGTCCGGCGATTTCTTGACCTTACCGTCACTATCCAGTTCAAGCCCAGGATCCACTCCACAGACGTTTTCACCACAAACGATGGTAATCCCGGCGAGCGCCGCGCCCGTTGCAAAGTGGTCCCAATTACGCTTCGCAATAGTGGTAGAGCCCAATGCACCCGTGAATATGGGGATCCGCATCTTAGTCTTTATATCACGCCCATACTCCGTTTCGGTATTTACGTTTTCAAAAAGTGCAGTGTCGGGACCCGCCTCGACGCCCTCTGGTAGTCCTTCCGCGCCGACGGCATACCCCTGAATGTTCAGGTGTGAATAATCTATCGGATAGTTCTTGTCGGCGCCGGCGGTCGTTTCTCCGAACCGGGCTTGGTAAAGCACTTCTCGGCCCCTGAAGGAGGATAACCAGATTTCACAACCGCCTTTACAGCCGTCAAGGCATTCCGTGCATATCCCCGACATTGGGACAACATCCTGAGAGCGGTTAAAGGTGTGCGTTACCATATTAGCGTTCGGTCTTCTCAGATTCATGTTGTAATCGCTCCCGTTTTTTTTATTTATCCGTCGTTTACACCACAGAAGATTAGTTCTTTTTCGAGTTTATTAGCTAGCGTCATCGCTTCTGGATTCGCTTTGTTACGTCTCTTGTCCACATATTAATGCACCACACTTGCACGCAAGCACGCAAGACAACTCTGCTGCGCCCTTACAGAGATCGCATTTTATCGCTTGGTTGTCGCGCGTCTGAATCGCCCCAAAAGGGCAGGCCTCAACACATTCAAGGCATCCGACGCAGCTTTCGTCATCAATCGTCACTACACCATCGCCATCTTTTGTAATCGCGCTTGCTCTGCAAACCTCTATACACTTCGGGAGCTTACAGTGAACACACGTCATAAGATGCAATTTGCCATCACTTTGTACAATCGAGAGCCTCGAGAGAGGGCGCGGATACTCGCCGATCGCTGTGTTAATATCACCTGACGCGCTATGCCGCAGCGCACAGGCAAGCTCGCACGACTTGCACGCCATAC